>NZ_DCSO01000068.1:25338-27122 GCF_002325665.1 Methylophaga sp. UBA1464 | reverse complement strand
GCGACAGATAAACCGGCTTGTCCAATCTCAACATGCTATTAACAAGTTCAATATTTGATAATTCAACTGAAGGCACTTTGAAAAAGTCAAAGGACGCTAAATCATCATTAAAGTCGAGCATATCCTGCGTATCAAAGAAACTAATCCCAACTGCAAGCCCGAGCTGTTTGCCCTGTCCTGTTAGTGACAATATAGTATCTGGTGAAAGGTAATTCCGACGAATTTCCGTCAGCAACATCTCATCGCCAATTTGTTTCGCATCATCAGCATAGGCATTTTCAAGGTTCCGATATTGAAACTTGACTCCCCATACACCGGCATTGGAGGCTGCTTTTATAAGATCCATTGCCTTATCGGCATCACCATCGTGATTAATGCCGATTTCTGCGATTATTTTTATATCCATTATCAAAAACTACATATCCTGATTTAGAAGTTAATTTTTATGTTTTTTACGATTTAAGGTGTGATCCTGCACTTGATCACCAAGGATTCTTTTTGAGGCATTTCCTGTCCATTTGTTTATGTTCAGGAATGATTTTAACCACCAGCCAGCTGATAAGGGTTTGTCACTATAGCGTCGTAGATTTTTAGGGTGTGTATGTCCTCTGAGCACGCGTCTTTCTTGATCAGGTTGAACAATGCCACCTCGATGGAAACCATCGGAATCAAATATCAATAGATCCCCGGCTTTCAATTCAAGTGATACAGGGTTTCTTATTAACGACTCATCAATATCATTCGGAATATCCTCTACTCCACAACCTTGAGAGAGATGAAATCCCGCTCGATAATGCCCTTCCCAATGTGTGCTGGGGCAATACTCAAAAGCACCATTTTCTTTAGTTGTATCCGTTAAGTAAAACCAAAATTTGATCGACTGCATCCTGTCAAAATGCCATGGAAGAATTGGAGTTTCAGCTGGTTTTTCGTGCGTTGCAAAAACCTCATCATTAAAATCTATTTCATGTGGTGCAAAGTAGGCTTCTGCGATTTTTTTCAAAAAGTCATTACGAAACAGCTTTGTAATCTCAGGGAAATCGGTCAATGCATCATTGTGCCATGGAGAAAATCTTGCGGTTCGACCATCAGGATTCATCGGATGGCCACTTTGAGAAATAATAGCTTTCGATGGATTAATGAGAATTTTTTCGAATTCTGTATTTATTAATCCAAGTTCACCTTCGGATATAAAGTTAGGAACATGTGTAATTCCAAAATTACGCATGTTTTTAACTGCCGAATCAATATCTTGTGAGCACGTAAAATCATAACTTTGCATTTGCATTGCCTTTTACCGACTTCAGTAAACCTCTGAATTTCGAAAATAATTTCTTAAATGATGACTTACTATCTGGTTGATATGTAAAACACGAAAACCTTTCATCATATAAAAAATCTGACTGAAGCGTTTTAGAGTTTCTATGATAAACATGCTCTGAAACATCAAGTTCAAAACCAGCCTGTTTAATTTTTTCTTCTATCAGAGGCTGAACACTTAAATCAAGATGAACAACATCTGCCATAAATTGAGATTTGATAGAATCATGATTCATAATATCTTCCATGATATCGATAAAAGGTATTTTATTGTTGCTACAGATAATTCTTAATTTTTTATTAAAGCAGTCTACATATTTATTTTGTTGAATTCGTTCGGAAGGAGTAATGTTAAATACAAGGATTTGTATATTAAAATTTTTTTTGGCCCATGTGAGAAAATCTCCATACCTTTGTGCACTTCGACTCAAGAGTTCAAAAGGCTCAGCAATCTCTTCAGAGGT
>NZ_DCSO01000068.1:15500-25157 GCF_002325665.1 Methylophaga sp. UBA1464 | reverse complement strand
CTTTGCCTAAATAGTAACGAGTATCCGGCTCTCCAAGTACAAATAAAACTGGGGCATTATCTTCCAGATTCTTAAGGGCGGCACTAACTCTCTTTTTTAATTCATTAAGATGAGCATCGCTTATAAAACACATCTCTTTGCCTGGACCAATAAACAATGGGAAAAAATTATGGTTATTCGCAAAACTGCGCGTGTGACTATCGCCAATAACATAAATCATATTAATTTCCTGAACCCAAACTCGTTGAAATAAGCCTTCCTTGATTCATCGAAAAGACTTGGTCAGCATTCTGGAGAGTGGAGTGGCGATGAGCAATGATTAGGATAGTTTTTTCACCATGAAGACGACTGACAGCATTCATAACATCTATCTCAGTTTCCATATCAAGTGCACTCGTTGCCTCGTCAAGTATGAGTATCTCGGGATCATGATAAAGCGCTCTTGCAATACCAATACGCTGTCGTTGTCCGCCAGACAGCCTTACCCCTCGTTCACCTAATAAAGTTTCTATACCCTCAGGAAGTTCATCTATTAATGACTCTAACTGTGCTGCTTTAAGCGCTCTTATAACTGAAGCATCATTGATTTCATCATCTTTAATTCCAAAAGCAATATTGCGTCTTAAAGTATCGTCAGTTAAGTAAATAGATTGGGGTACATAACCAATCATACCTTGCCATGATCGTAGGTTATCAATTGTAATTGGCTGAGCATCAACTTTTATTTGCCCTTCATCAGGCATAAGTACACCCATAATGATATCAATGAGTGTACTTTTACCCGAGCCACTCTCACCGATAAAGCCGACCATTTGTCCTTTTTCAATGTTTATAGTGATATTACTCAGAGCCTTACGATCTGCGAATGGATAGCTATAGGCAATTTCTTCGAGAAAAACACTCTGTTTAAAAACTAATGGTTTGGTCTCAGGTTGATATTTATCAGCGACCGATGTTTCAAATTCTCTGTAAATAATATCGGTAATTGCTGTCCCGAAACGCAATAAATTGACTGATGACACAATACGATTAACAGAAGGCATTAATCTAAATGATACGGCACCAAAAAGAGCCAGAATCGGTACAACCTCACTAACCGTTTTTCCTTGATACACCATACCAATAAACAATAAACTCAACCCTGCTATTAGCAAAGTCTCTAACCATAGTCGGGTGAGATTTTGTACAAACGAGTTTCGCTGATGCATTTTAAGGCTTTGCTCGGTATGTCCGGCATACTCCGTTGAAAAGAACGCTTCTTTCCCGTACACCTTGACATCCTTTATAGCGCCAATGCCCTGCTGTGCGTGTTTCATACGTAAGGCTTCATGGTGCTGTCTTTGCTTACCCCAGGAAATAATTCTTCGCTTGGTTAGCCACTGGTAAACACCACCAGCAATAAAAAACACCAAAAACACTGTGATTGCCCCAATAGGCTCAAAATATAACAATAAACCTAAAAGCCCCAAAATAACCAAAGATTCTGCAATCAACAGCATGCCCGGGTTGAGCATATAGTTCATGAACAAGTTTAATTCCACCTGAAGGTTATTTATTAAATCTGCAGAGTTGCGTTGCAAATGAAATGTGTAGGGCTGATACAGATAGCGGCTAAATAAATCCTTTGCCATATCTGCTTGCGTTTCAAAGACAAACCGGGATTGCCTCCATGCCAGAAAAGTCAGATAGGTATTTTTTAATATATAAATCACAAGCAGAAACAACATTGCAGCAATCATCAATGTTTTATGTGATGGATTGCCAAAACTCTGAAGGGTTGATTTTACAATCGGGTATTGTGAGGCTGCATCCGGATCAGCAATAACTGCCATGATTGGCAGGATCAGGCCGACACCAATCATTTCAAGGAGCATTCCAATCACCATCAACAAAAGTAATCCAATAGCTCTGGGTTTCTTTTTTTCCGGCAACAAATCCCATACTTTGTTGATATCGCGAAATTTGAGTTTAGCCTGGAGTTTGGGTTTGGATGGGCTGGCGCTCAAAGTTCACCTTCAAATTCAGTATGTCTGGTCTGATAATCTTGGTATAACTTTGATAAATGCTGTTCTAAATTGGCATTTTTTTTCCAACCAAGCTGATTTAATCGCTCTACAGACATAAGCTTTTGTGATGTACCATCTGGTTTGGTTGTATCAAAAGCAAGTTTCCCATTAAAACCAGCCACTTTCTTAATCAACAAAGCTAGCTGAGAAATCGTAACATCTTCTCCCACACCAATATTTACAACGGGTGCTAATCCATTGTTTCGGCCGGCTGCTGTTAGTGAAACGAATTGATCCTCTGGCAGATTCATTAAATACACACAGGCATCAACCATATCCCCGCTGTACATGAACTCTCGTCTGGGATTGCCTGTCCCCCAAACCGTAACCTCGGGGGTATGATTCGTTTTACAAGATTGAAGAAGGTTTGTCCTGAGAGGTTCAGAAATTTGGCCATGCATTTTTTCATCAGCCAAGATGCCCTTTTCATCCCCTTTTCCTGCTAACTTTGCGAGATGAAATTTACGGATTAAAGCTGGTAGTACGTGAGAGTTACTAAGATCATAATTATCACCGGGGCCATAAAGATTGGTCGGCATTGCTGCCAGGAACTGTGTGCCATATTGTCGGTTGTAGCTCCAACACATTTCAATTCCGGCAATTTTAGCAAGTGCATACGGGCGGTTAGTTTCTTCTAAGGGGCCTGTAAGGAGATACTCTTCTTTAAGTGGTTGTGGTGCATTTTTAGGATAGATGCAACTCGACCCCAAAAACAATAAACGTTTTACATTATTCAGATACGCATGATGTATCACATTATTCTGAATGGCCAAGTTGTCACGAATAAACTCGGCAGGATAACTATTGTTGGCATGAATACCACCAACTTTTGCTGCCGCAAGAAAAACATAATCTGGTTTTTCAGCCTTGAAGAACTCGGCTACAGCATTTTCATCGGTCAAATCCAATTCGGCATGTGTTCTTTTAAGCAGATTAGTAAACCCCTTACCTTCCAAGTTTTGAACCAGCGCTGATCCGACTAAGCCACGGTGACCTGCAATATATATTTTGTCTGTTTTATTCATGGTAGTCGTAAGCGGTAAAACCATGTTTTTTAACTAACTCATCACGTTCTGCAGATTTGTAATCTTCAAGTACCATTTCTGTTACAAGTTCTTCAAAGGAAATTTTAGGTGTCCAGCCAAGTTTTTCTTTGGCTTTAGTTGGGTCACCTAGTAAGGTTTCGACTTCTGTGGGACGGAAATAACGTGGGTCCACCTGGACAATACATTTGCCTTCAGCGTCATACCCTTTTTCATCAACGCCTTTACCCTCCCAGCGAATCGTAATATCCAGTTCTTTTGCGGCGGTATCAACAAAATCACGAACGCTGTATTGCACACCTGTTGCGATGACAAAGTCTTCTGGCTGATCCTGCTGCAGCATTAACCACTGCATCTCAACATAATCCTTGGCATGTCCCCAGTCACGGAGTGCATCAAGGTTGCCCAGATAAAGACAATCTTGTAAGCCTAATTTAATGCGAGCTAATGCTCTGGTAATTTTGCGAGTTACAAAAGTTTCGCCACGGATTGGGCTTTCATGATTAAACAAAATGCCATTACAGGCATAGATGCCATACGCTTCGCGATAATTCACCGTAATCCAGTAGCCATATAATTTGGCAACAGCATAAGGACTACGTGGATAAAATGGTGTTGTTTCTTTCTGTGGAGTTTCCTGTACCAAACCATAAAGCTCTGAAGTTGAAGCCTGATAGAACTTGGTTTTTTTTTCCAGACCAAGAATACGAATTGCTTCCAGAATCCTTAATGTGCCAATTCCATCAGCATTTGCAGTATATTCCGGAGTTTCAAAACTGACAGCCACATGACTCATTGCGGCAAGGTTATAGATTTCATCAGGCCGAACCTGCTGGATAATTCGAATCAGATTGGTAGAGTCAGTCAAATCACCGTAGTGCAAAATGAAATTTTTATTATCGACATGCGGATCCTGATAAAGATGATCAACGCGATCTGTATTAAACAGTGAAGCACGGCGTTTGATACCATGCACTTCATAACCTTTTTCTAATAATAACTCTGCCAGATAGGCCCCATCCTGGCCGGTGATACCAGTTATTAACGCAACTTTGTTCATTTAAATCTCTACTTAATTTTAATTGTAATTACAGGATACTTCATTCAACCGTAACCGATTTCGCCAGATTCCGAGGTTGATCAACATCTGTCCCTTTTATCAGTGCAACATGGTAGCTAAGAAGCTGAAGTAAAATGTTGTAAGTTATTGGAGCGGTGATACGACCAACATTGGTGGTGGCTTTCACGACCTTAAAGCCTGATTCAGAGCTGATATCCGAGCGTTCATCTTCGAATACAATCATCTGACCACCACGCGCCTTCACTTCCTGGAGATTGGATTTGAGCTTTTCCAGCAAATCATCCAATGGCGCGATGGCAATCACCGGCATATTTTCATCAATTAAGGCTAATGGTCCATGTTTCAGCTCGCCTGCTGGATAGGCTTCAGCATGAATATAACTGATTTCCTTGAGTTTTAAAGCACCTTCAAGTGCAATCGGGTACATCGTTCCTCTTCCCAAGAACAGCGCATGCTGTTTATCTGCAAAGTCCTGAGCAATATCCTGAATTTCCTGCTCATGCATTAATGCATTTTGAATCAGGTTCGGTAGTTTTTGCAGGCCTTGGGTGATATGTTTTTCCCGCTCACGGGTAATGCGTTTTTTGACTTTGCCAATACACGTTAATAATAAAGCTAATGCCACTAACTGCGTGGTAAACGATTTGGTTGAAGCGACACCGATTTCAGGACCTGCATGGGTAAGGTAACAGAGGTCAGCCTCACGGGTCAGGCTGCTTTCGGCGACATTGCAGATGGATAATGTTGGAATATTTTTTAAGGCAAAAGCTTCTGGGCTTTCTGCCCCATGGGCTTTGATCTGTTGGAGGGCTGCCAATGTATCTGCTGTTTCTCCAGATTGGCTTATAGTTACAAATAAGGTGTTGTCTTCAATTACCGGGTTTCGGTAACGAAATTCACTGGCTACTTCAACCTGGCAAGGCAGACGTACAATATCTTCTACCCAGTATTTTGCCACCATGCCGGCATGATAACTGGTACCACAGGCAATAATATGAATTCGTTCAATACTTTTGAAAATGGATTCAGCACCAGGGCCAAAAGTGGACACAAGCACTTGATCCTGAGTGACTCGCCCTTCCAAAGTATCGATAACCGCTTGAGGCTGTTCAAATATCTCTTTGTGCATGTAGTGACGGTGTTCACCCAGCTCAACCGCGGTAATATTTAATGAAGATTGTTTGATAGGGCGTTCAACTTTCTCACCGGTCACAGAGCTATATATTTCAATGCTTTCCCGTGTCAGTTTGGCCACATCGCCATCTTCCAGAAAAATAAAGTTTTGGGTCACTGGTAGTAAAGCCGATACATCAGAAGCAATAAAATGTTCGCCAATACCGATACCAATCACTAACGGGCTGCCTTTACGGGCAGCTATCAGTGTGTTTGGCTCATCAGTGGCAATGACACCTAACGCATAAGCACCTTCAAAGTCTTGAATGGCTTCGACTACTGCATCAAACAGAGACAGATTAGTGCGTTTGGCCGATGGTGAGGCCTCACCATATAAATATTGGTAAATTGAATGCGCAACAACTTCGGTATCTGTTTCAGAGGTAAAGCGATAGCCTTGATTAACCTGTTGCTGCTTTAAAACCTGGTAATTTTCAATAATACCGTTATGAACAACGGCAACACGATGATTGCATATATGCGGATGCGCATTATTTTCAGAAGGTATGCCGTGTGTTGCCCAGCGAGTGTGTGCTATGCCCATTTGGCCAGCGAAGCTGCTGTTTTCCGCATCAATCTTGGCTTCGAGCTGCTTGATTTTACCCAGCGATCTGACACGATGAATATTGGCATCAGCATCCAGTAAAGCAACTCCGGAAGAGTCGTAGCCTCGATACCCCAGCCTGCGTAACCCTTCCATTAATATAGGGGCTACATTTCGCTCAGCAATACCACCGACTATTCCACACACTGATTGCTGTCCTCCAAATACGCAAACATAGATTATACATCAGCATGCGTTCAATAACTCCACTTGTTAAAAATCCTTTGAAGGAACAAGATCGTGAAGTTACTTTTTTACAACACCATCGTCATGATTGTTTGTTGAAATGGTTATATTTTTATTTTCAACTAGCTTAATTATTTCGTCTGAAATCATGCAGACCTTTGGCAATAAGTTCTGCATTCTTAATTTCTTTCTGACTTAATGTGAAATTAGACGGTCCGTTGTATTTCGTTGCTTGAAGACCTAATTTTTGAGTAAGCTCATTAAAGCAGCACTCTGGATTAATGCAAAAGTCCTCGTACTGAACCACCAATTTTCTGCTCTCATCTACATTCTTTAGACCGTTGTCGACAGCCTGATTAATGTAATGGATCTGTCCGCAAACTTGAGTAACCGGATCCATATCTTTTAATTGTTGATATTCAGGGATCTTGAAAGAATACCAATCTGACTCGCTGCCAAGTTGCCGTTTACGCGCTTCTAATACAGATGCAACATTTGTAACAGGGTCACGCTTGAGCTGAACAAACAGAATCTTTTCAAAAATACTATCCAGAAATGAAATGTTGTAGTTAAACAGCATGCCTTTTGCGGCAAACGGTTGCTGAAATACCTCCATCATGCCAATCAGCTCAGCACGCAGAGTATTAATATCCATACTTTGACTTAATTCGTCATCAGCCCACACATCTCGCTGAGGTTCAGCCAAGAATCGCCGCCAGAAATACCAGAATTCATTCGGTGCAAGTACGCCTTTCGTCTTGCCATTTTCAGAATGATATTCGGTTTGTTGAATAAACTCACCCAGTTCATCGCGAAAGTTAAAGCGGGGATCGGTCAGTAAAAGCTGGATTTTGGCACCCAGAACAGGCGCCTGATAAAAACGTGATAGGAGGTTTGTCGGGTAAGCAACAAGGCCGGTATTGGCAAGCCATTGCATAAATAAGGTTGTTCCACTTCTCATAGGCCCCATGATCAAAATAAGTGGAAAAGACTGTTCAATTCGCACTTTATTCAGGACTTCCTGTTCAGCTACGAAAAGGTCAGAGTTCAGTTCCCTCAACAACTTCTCAAGCAATACATTTCGTGAAAACTGTCCAGTTCTCTTTTCCAAATTATTATTTGTATCATTATTCATAAATGTACTGAATCGGAGAGCATTGAAAGCATACGATCCATCTCAATTTGCCCATATCTTTGATCAATGGGTAAAGGTAATAAACGATCAACCATCCGTTCTGAAACTTCAGGGCAAAGACGCTTAGTCGCATCATTCCAATAACATGGGATAAAAATCCTATTTTTTATAAACTTATCTCTCAAGTTACTATCAAGCGTAATTAGTGGATAACATAATGGCGCTAATAGATTATTTGTTGGAATACTCAGTAAATTAATCGATTTAAGCTTTTCATGAAGATAGCTGAAATTTTCCATTCTTTTTTGTTTTACCGCTTCATAATCAATTGAAGTTATTAAACGCTGAGTCAGCTTGGACATTAGCATAGGTTTACTATCTTCTATACTCTGCTCTGCCAATAAGTAGTCAGCATAGCCGCTCTCGGGCATTTCATTTAATCGTTTAAACAAATGAGACATTCTGCACAATGAACCATTATCCTGAACTATTGGTTGGTTAACTGCTATTTTGCTTTGCAACATTCCACCATCGGGAACACCAAAAAATTTTCGGGGAGAATAAATTGTTGCTAAAGCTTCAGATACTGGCGGATCAAAAAATGCCTGTGAAAAATCAAAAACAAGCTGATCTGGGGGAAAGTGTTGGATTACTCGCTCAACTTGGGCTTGGCTAATACCAAAATAATTAACATATACGAGCCATTCTTCCTCACCCAGCGCCAGTGAATTCGGCACATCTAATGTGTCATTAAGATCGTAGCATTCATAGTCGATCTTCTCTTCATGAAGTGGAGAAATCATTGCATCGCAAATATATTTTGGAATGAAAACTTTTCTCGGACGACCGGCTTGTAAAAGTGATCTGAATGCGGCTCTTGCAGATTGGTATAACTGCGCATTTTGATGGTAATGCATCTTACTATCAGGTAATTCGAGTTGGAAATAACCACCAATTGCTGCCGTTTGAATCAACTCAGACAAGCCCATACTCCTTAACCATCTGCTGACATTGTTGTTGATTGTTAAACATTAGCACATCAATGATGGATAGATTGGGAACGAACTCATTGATATTTTGCTGGTAGGGTTTTATAACCGGCTCAAGAAAAGATAATTGAATATCCTGCTCTGCAAAACTGCCATAATCGTATAAAGCCTTACCACCAGGCATGTTGATATACTTTTTCGCACCCAGCTCTTTACATATAGCTAAAACTTTTTGCTGTCCACGAAGGGAAATATCTTTGTTTAGATCTGACGAGAGATACCATTCCCTATCTAGTCCAAGATAACCACAGATTTGTCTCAGACTTAAATTCAGAAAAGCAGCTAGGTTTGTCTCATCAGAATAGAGAATATTTTCAATTAATGGCATCACATCGTGATAATAAGAGGCTCGTGAGTAGCTTTGTTGGATTGTTTTAAATAGCTTGTGATTATAATTGCCAACTTGGATTTGATTGATTAGATGATTGGGACTTGCACCTAATAGCTGGAGAGTGACTCGAAGCTTATCACCCTGTGAAAGAATAAAGTTACGATTAATCCATCCTCCCTTAATAAAGTTAACATCGTCGTAAACGACAAAGGTATCCGCAGCAGATATCAGTTGGAAATATCCGATATAGGGGAAAAAGTAGGGCTGCATGATAGCTAACTTCATGCTATCTGATTATGCAGGTTCTAATAATCTGGCAAACCATATCAACCGCTTCTTCAGTCATTGCTGTCCCTGTAGGCAAGACAATTACCCTCTCTGCAACTTCGATAGTCTTGGGTAAGAGTAAATCTGCATGCGGGTATAACTGTTTGTAAGGATGCATATTATGGCAGCCCGGCCAGAAGTATTTTCGCGCCCTGACATTTTCAGCATGTAACACCTCAACCATTTCATCACGACTGATGGGACAATCAGCACCGACTTCCATCACGATATATTGATAGTTGTTGTGTTCATTTTCGTCAAAACGAAAAAGACTGATTCCGGGGAGTCCGGCAAGTCCTTTTTGATAACTCCCGTAATGCTGTTTATTTATCTCAACGACATTATCCACATTTTCCAGATTCACCAGTCCCATTGCGGCAGCAATCTCAATCATTTTGCCGTTAGTGCCAGGATGAATAACATTATCCATACCAGAAAAACCAAAATTACGCATCAGACGCATTTTTTCAGCCAGTTCATCATCATTAGTCAGAACTGCACCACCTTCAAAAGCATTAAAAAATTTAGTGGCGTGAAAGCTTAATACTTCCGCTTGGCCAAAGTTACCGATTTTTGTCCCTTTATAAGTTCCGTTAAAGGCATGGGCGGCATCAAACATCAGCTTTAAATTATATTCATCGGCTATTTGCTGTAGTTCATCA
>NZ_DCSO01000068.1:0-15334 GCF_002325665.1 Methylophaga sp. UBA1464 | reverse complement strand
TCAAACAATGTGTCTGTGGATTGATATCAGCAAAAACAGGGGTAATCTCTTGCCAATGAAGTGCATGAGCAGTGGCGATGAAGGTATATGATGGAATAATCACTTCACCTGATAAATTCAAAGCACGAATAGCAATCTCAAGCGCAATAGTACCGTTGCACATCGCAACACAATTTTTGACTTGATGCTTTTCGGCAATGCGTTGCTCCAAAGTGCGAACAAAATCCCCATTGTTAGTCAGCCAACGATTGTCAAAGATCTTATCTACATACCGGATAAATTCTGACTTACTACCGATATTCGGTCGACCAACATGTTGGGTTTCGTCAAAAGCTGGGAGAGCCCCGTTAATTGCCAAGTCATTTTTAGAGCTAATTTTTTTCATTTCATCTGTTATCTCGAAATATGCCGATTTTTGAAGTCAAAACCAACTATTGAACCATAATATCTTTAGTCCTATTTCGAGCATACAGGATCCATGCCAAATGGTAGTTCAGCATTTGCCGAAGAATTAACATATTCATCTAGTCTTGACCAAATAGATCACGGGTATAAATTTTGTCTTTTACATCCTGAATATCGTCTGTAATGCGATTCGCGATGATTAATGAAGACAGCTGTTTGAAGGCTGCCAAATCATTTACCACTTTGGAACGGAAAAACTCGGCTTCTTCAAGCACCGGCTCATAAACAATAACTTCAATACCTTTGGCTTTAATGCGCTTCATAATGCCTTGTATGGCGGATGCTCTGAAGTTATCCGATCCTTGCTTCATTACCAACCGGTAAATCCCAACGACAGCAGGATTTTTCTTAATAATCTGATCTGCAATAAAATCTTTTCGGGTGGTATTGGCATCCACAATAGCCCGAATCAGACTATTCGGTACGGTGTCATAGTTAGCCAGTAATTGCTTGGTATCTTTTGGCAGGCAATAACCGCCATAGCCAAAGGATGGATTATTGTAGTGGTCGCCAATGCGTGGATCCAAACCAACACCTTCAATGATTTGCCGGCTATTCAGATTATGTGTTTCAGCATAGCTGTCGAGTTCGTTAAAATACGCTACTCGCATCGCCAGATAAGTATTGGAAAATAATTTAATCGCTTCGGCTTCAGTCGGGTCGGTAAATAATACCGGCACATCTTTTTTCACTGCGCCTTCTAATAACAAATCGGCAAATAAACGAGCACGATCACTACGCTCACCCACAACAATGCGTGAAGGATAGAGATTGTCATACAACGCTTTGCCTTCACGTAAAAACTCAGGCGAAAAGAATATTTTGTCACTGCCAAATTTTGCTCGAACGGTTTGGGTATAGCCAACCGGGATCGTGGATTTGATAATCATCACTGCAGCAGGATTAATATCCAAAACATCTTTTATTACAGCTTCGACCGAGTTGGTATTAAAGGTATTGGTGACTGTATCGTAATCGGTTGGGGTAGCAATAATGATGAAATCGGCTTTTTCATAGGCTTGTTTTTTGTCAGTTGTAGCCGTTAAATTTAATGGTTTATTGGTTAGAAAGTCTTCAATTTCTTTATCCACTATCGGTGATTTTCTGGCATTAATCAGATCGACTTTTTCAGCGACAATATCCAATGCGGTAACCTGGTGATGTTGTGCGAGCAAAACTGCAAGGGATAAGCCAACATACCCGGTTCCAGCAACTGCAATATTGAGTGTTTTTTCCATAATCTGTCTCTTAAAAGTTACACTTCAGTTTCCATTAATCGGACTAACCACTTTTTGACTCAGCCAATCTTCAATGCCGCATTGCGGCATAAACCCATCGACATATTCACTGAGAATAGTCCTGATTTGTTCATAATCTGAACCACTTACTGCATGTTGTAAATCCGTGAGTATCAATTGTAAATCGTCCCAGGGAATGACGCTTTCTTCGGCCCTCATGATTTTTTGGTGTGCTGTCTGGCTGACGTTTTCACCGATTAATAATTCTTCGAATAATTTTTCGCCGGGCCGCAGACCGGTATAGGTAATTTCAATATCACCATCTGGATTTTCAGCATTTTTAACACTGAAACCGCTGAGATGAATCATCCGTGTTGCCAGATCCACAATTTTTACGGCCGACCCCATATCGAGTACAAAGACATCACCACCCTGCCCCATCGCACGGGCCTGTATTACCAGCTCAGCAGCTTCAGGTATTGTCATAAAATAACGGATAATTTGTGGATCAGTTACCGTGACCGGGCCGCCCCTGGCTATCTGCTCCCGAAATAATGGCACAACTGAACCGGAAGAACCCAGCACGTTACCAAATCTTACCATGGTAAAACGGGTATCCGAGGTCTGTGCTAAAGCCTGTAAAACCAGTTCTGCCATGCGTTTACTGGCTCCCATGGTATTGGTAGGTCGAACAGCTTTATCTGTTGAAATTAACACAAACGTTTCAACTTTTGCTGCAATGGCAGCCTGAGCGCAATGCAATGTACCGAAAACATTGTTACGTATGCCTTCGCCCACGTTTTTTTCGACCATTGGCACATGTTTATACGCTGCTGCATGGTAAATAGTTTGTACCGAAAAATACTGACAGATTGATGTCAATCGTGCACGGTCCACCACAGATCCAATTAAAGCAATGACTTCCACACCACTTTCCAGATTGATAAGCTCCTGTTCGATTTGATACAAAGCGAATTCACTGATTTCAAACAATAACAATCTGCTGGGTTTAAGCTTGATGATTTGCCGTGACAATTCAGATCCAATGGAACCACCTGCTCCGGTAACCATTACACATTTACGACTGAGATTGGCTGTTAATAACTGCGGATCGGCTTCGACAGCCTCTCTGCCAAGCAAATCCGCAATATCAACCTCCTGAATATCTGAAACTTCCAGTTTGCCTTCGGCAATATCGGTTAAATCAGGCAATGTACGAATATGAACAGGTAAATCTTCGAGTGAATTCAGAATTTCACTACGGCGGCTTCGGGAGACGGATGGCATGGCCAGCAAAATCTCGCGAACTTTGAAGCGCTCGATTAATTTAATCAAATCTCGTGGTCGATAGACATTAAGACCATTTATCTGTTGTTTATATAAAGTTGCATCATCATCAATAAACGCTACTGGACGCAACTGGCGGCCCATCCTTAACAACGCTGAAAGTTGGGCCCCGGCCTGTCCTGCGCCATAAATCAATACCGGGGGAACATATCGCTCCATGGCACTACTTAAGGAAGCATTACGATTAGCAAATAACCAGCGGGCATATACTCTTAAACCGCCGATTATGACAAATAACATTAGCGCATTAATGATATAGACCGTTCTGGGAACCAGACCGGCAGCACTTCCTGCCAAAACGACAATAGTTGCAAAAATTAACGTGAATAAAGCAATAGCTTTACAAATTGTCCACATTACATCCAGGCCGATATAACGAACAATTGCACGATATAAACCGAGTTTGATAAAAATGGGGATCGCTATCAGTGGCGCAACAATAAATAGCCACCACTGGCTTGATGGGGGAATATAAAAAGTACTTAACCGCAGTGAATAAGATGACCAAAGAGCAAATATCACCACCACATAGTCAATGATGATACTGAGAATACGTTTGGTTGTTCGTGGACGATTCAAAAACCATTGCATCAGTCGGTTGAACTGGTTTTTAAACATCTTCCAATCCTAAAATTCAGCGTGATGAAAACAATTAATTAGAACGCTCGTCGGTTCTCATCACCCATTGCAGGCTTAGCTGCCAATCGGGCAGCTGCACTCCAAAGGTATTAACTAATTTAGAGTTGTCCATACAGGAGTTCAACAGTCTTTCTGCTTTGGTTGGATAGGCAGATGTAGGGATTGCATGAACCACAGGTATCTTCATACCTTCATGAGCCGCTAATTCGAAAATTTTATCAGCAAATTCCTTCCAACTCGTTTTGCCTGCAGCACTCATGTGAAAAATACCTGAATGCCTTTCCCAAAAATCCGGTATCAGTTTGGATTGCAGAATAATCTGTGCTGTCGCATCAGCAATATGTCGACTCCAGGTCGGTGCGCCAACCTGATCATCAACAATATTTAATTCATCTTTTTCTTTAGCCAGCCGGAGCATAGTATTGACAAAGTTTTTCCCGCGCCGGTCATAAACCCAGCTCACTCTGAAGATTAAGTATTTGCAACCAGTATCACTTACCGCTTGCTCACCTTCCAGTTTTGATTGGCCGTAATAATTCAAAGGGGCCGGTTTGTCTTGTTCATTCCAGGCACCAACTTTATGACCATCGAAAACATAGTCAGTTGAGTAATGGATCAGTGGAATATCAAGTTCTTTGGCCAGATTGGCCAGAACACCCGGTGCAATGGCATTCACCTGATGCGCCAGCGCTTGCTCTGTCTCAGCTTTATCAACCGCCGTATAAGCGCCTGCATTCACAATTAAATCCGGCTTTAGTTGCCGGATAAAATCCATGACTTTATCAACGTCCGTTAAATCTAAACTTGTCCTGTTCGTTGCAATCACTTCACCAAGACAAGCAAGGCTTCGCTGCAACTGAAAGCCAACCTGGCCATGGGATGCGATGAGTAATATTTTCATCTAAAAATAGTCTGCCTGCATGAATTCAACCGCTTTTTGATCTTTATCCGAGAGAGTTGGCTGCAGAATATCTGATATCGGCCATTCAATGCCAATATTCTTATCATTCCACAACACTGAACGATCATACTCAGGAGCATAGTAATTGGTTGTTTTATACAAAAAATCAGCTGTCTCACTCAGCACAAGAAAACCATGCGCAAAACCTTCAGGAACCCAGAATTGCTCCTGACCATCAGCTGTCAGTATCGTGCCTGCCCATTGACCAAAAGTTGGTGAATCCCGACGCATATCAACCGCAACATCAAACACTTCACCAGCGGTTACTCTTACCAGTTTTCCTTGAGGATGCCTGATTTGATAATGTAAACCTCTCAACACGCCTTTAGCAGATCTTGAATGATTATCTTGCACAAAATCAATCTTCATTCCTAATAATTCATCAAACACTTTTTTATTATAACTTTCCAGAAAAAAACCTCTTGCATCACCAAATTTCTTGGGTTTCAGCAATTTCACATCTGGAATATTAGTGTCAAAAATCTGCATTAATAAATGGTCTCATTAAGAAGATTCAAAAGATATTGTCCATAACCGCTTTTGAGCAAGGGTTGTGCCAATAGTTCCAGTTGGTCCTTAGTGATATAGCCCATACGATAAGCAATTTCTTCTGGACACATAACTTTTAACCCTTGGCGTTGTTCCAGTGTTTGAATAAACATCGATGCATCCAGCAAGGAGTCATGTGTACCGGTATCCAGCCAGGCCATACCTCGCCCCATCACCTGAACGTTCAGCTTACTGCTATTTAAATACACCTGATTGACATCGGTAATCTCAAGTTCGCCACGCGCGGAAGGTTTAAGAGTACGAGCAATTTCCACCACCTGATTGTCATAGAAATACAGGCCGGTAATCGCATAACGTGATTTGGGCTTTAACGGTTTTTCCTCGATACTCAGTGCTTTTCCGTTTTCATCAAACGCCACCACACCATAACGTTCGGGGTCGCTGACAGGATAGGCAAAAACCGTCGCACCCTCTTTGTTATTATCCGCTTCCTGCATCATATCGGCCAAATCATGACCATAATAAACATTATCGCCCAGCACCAAAGCGCAATCATCATTCCCAATAAAATCAGCCGCTAAGGTAAAGGCCTGTGCGATCCCTTCCGGTTTGTCCTGCACAATATATTGCAGATTCATCCCCCATTTGCTGCCATCACCAAGCAATTGCTCAAGGCGTGGCGTGTCCTGAGGAGTTGAAATAATACAGATATCCCGCATGCCCGCCAGCATCATGGTGGCCAGCGGATAATAAATCATCGGTTTATCATAAACGGGCAATAGCTGCTTGCAGATAGATTGGGTTACCGGATAGAGACGTGTGCCACTTCCACCTGCGAGTACGATTCCCTTACGACTCATTTATTGTCTCCCAATCCAAGTCTTTGTTGCTGATAACTGCCATCCATCACATTTTCACACCATTGACGATTATCCAGATACCACTGAACTGTTTTGCGTAACCCTGTGGCAAAGGTTTCCAGAGGTTTCCAGCCCAGCTCACGTTCAATTTTGCTGGCATCAATAGCGTATCGGGCATCATGTCCGGGGCGATCTGTCACAAATTCGATTAAGTTTTTATGCGGTCTGTGCGGTGACTCAGTTAATAATTCATCAAGAATGTTACAGATTAGCTGCACCACTTCCAGATTGGTATGTTCGTTAAATCCACCGATATTATAGCTTTCACACAAATTACCTTCAGCCAGCACCAGCCTTAAGGCTCTGGCATGATCATCGACATATAGCCAATCTCGAATATTTTCGCCTTTACCGTAAATGGGCAATGGTTTACCGGCCAACGCATTATTAATCACTACAGGGATCAGTTTTTCCGGGAATTGGTAAGGTCCGTAATTATTGGAACAATTGGTCATTAACACCGGTAAACCATAGGTATGGTGCCAGGCGCGAACCAAATGATCACTTCCCGCTTTGGTTGCTGAGTATGGTGAGTTGGGTTGATAAGGGGTGGTTTCAGTAAATAATCCGGTTTCGCCTAAAGTGCCATACACTTCATCGGTAGAAATATGGTGAAAACGGAATTTATCGGCATCTGCTGCGGATAAAGATTTCCAGTATTTTCTGGCCGCTTCAAGCAAGACATAAGTACCAACCACATTGGTTTGCACAAAATCTGCGGGGCCATCAATCGACCGATCCACATGCGACTCCGCTGCAAGATGCATAATGGCACTGGGTTGATATTGCGTGAATATCCGATCCATAGCTTCAGCGTCACAAATATCAGCTTGTTCGAAATGATAATTCGGTGAAGCATCAATCTCAGTCAACGATTCAAGATTGCCTGCGTAGGTCAGTTTGTCGATGTTGATAACGGTGAAGTCGGTTTCGGTAATTAATTGACGAATTAATGCAGATCCTATGAAACCGGCGCCGCCAGTTACGAGCAGGGTATTTTTATTCACGTTGCTGAGTTCACTGTTAAGTTTGAGAAATTCAGATATGCCATCCTTGGTCACGTGAAAGTTAGCACCAACAGGGCTTAAAAATCAACATGAAAAGTTTGGCCACAACATAAAGGGAAACAAAAGATGGTACGCCCGGCAGGACTCGAACCTGCTACCCTCGGCTTAGAAGGCCGATGCTCTATCCAGATGAGCTACGGGCGCATTAGTAACTAAGTGAGGCTGAAGCAGTCAATAAAGTGGTCGGGGCAGAGAGATTCGAACTCCCGACCCTCTGGTCCCAAACCAGATGCGCTACCAGACTGCGCTATGCCCCGACATTTCCAAGGACAGACATCCTCGAAGAAGGCAAAATAATACGCTGATGCCGATAGTGAGTCAACAACACATTTATATTTTTTGCTGTGGCTGACGCAACGTGCGATCATAGCCGCTTTTGAAAGGCCGGAACCCACAGAATGACTGCTCAAATCATCGACGGAAAAACAATTGCTGCCGAGCTAAAACAGAAAATCAAAGCGGCAACCCAAATGCGCCTCGCCACCGGTAAACGTCGGCCTGGACTGGCTGTTGTATTAATTGGCGATAACCCTGCCTCACAAGTTTACGTTGGCAGCAAACGTCGCAGCTGTGAAGAGGTAGGTTTCAAATCCGAATCATTTGATTTGCCTGAAACCACCAGCGAACAAGAGCTGCTTGACCTCATTACCCAGCTCAATCAGGATGATGAAATCGATGGTATCCTCGTTCAACTCCCCCTGCCCCCACATATCAATTCAGATGCTGTTATTGAACATATAGCGCCCAATAAAGATGTGGATGGCTTTCATCCATATAACATCGGCCGTTTGGCCCAACGTAATCCTCAGTTGCGCCCCTGCACACCGAAAGGCGTAATAACCATGATGCAAGCTGTTGGTATTGATCTTAGGGGTAAAGAAGCAGTAGTTGTGGGAGCCTCTAATATAGTAGGTCGTCCAATGGGACTCGAATTGTTACTGGCCGGATGCACTACTACCGTTTGTCATCGCATGACCAAAGATCTGGAATCACATGTTCGCCGTGCAGAAGTTTTAGTGGTGGCAGTAGGCAAGCCGGGCTTTATTCCAGGTGACTGGGTCCGTGAAGGTGCTGTTGTGATTGATGTCGGTATTAACCGTCTGGAAAACGGTAAGTTAACCGGCGACGTGGAATTTGATAAAGCCAGCGAAAAAGCCGCCTGGATTACACCTGTTCCGGGTGGTGTCGGTCCTATGACAGTGGCGACCTTGCTTGAAAATACGTTATTTGCTGCCGATCAGTTACATCAATAACAGCTGAAGCCAGTCCTGATGCCCCTCCAACACTGGAGGGGCAAATCGTCAAACCCAATCTAATTATTCCATTGCCAATCACGAATTTCCGGTAAATCCTGGCCATGTTCCCGAATATACTCATCATGTTCGGCAAGCTTCTGCTGAATAAATAATTCGATTTCCGACACCTTGTCGGTGGGTAAATCGGCTAAATGTTTGACGGCGTTTTCCATCAGATGAAAACGATCCAGACCATTGATAACAGCCATATCAAATGGCGTGGTAGTTGTCCCCTCTTCCTTGAATCCATGGACATGCAGGTTTTTATGATTGGTGCGGCGATAGGTCAGCCGATGAATCAACATCGGATAACCATGATAGGCAAAGATAATCGGTTTATCCCGGGTAAATAAATCATCGAATGCATCTTCCTCCAGCCCGTGTGGATGTTCGCTGGGCGATTGCAGTTTCATTAAATCCACCACATTTATCACCCTGACTTTCAACTCCGGTACAAACATATTCAGTAATTTCACTGCCGCCAGCGTTTCCATGGTCGGCACATCACCACAACAGGCCATGACCAGATCTGGTGTCTGGCCGTTATCATTGCTCGCCCATTCCCAGACACCGATGCCTGCCGTGCAATGTTTAACAGCAGATTCCATATCCAGCCATTGTGGCGAGGCCTGCTTTCCGGCGACCACCACATTGACATAATTCCGGCTGCGCAGGCAGTGATCAGTAACAGATAACAGCGTATTGGCATCAGGTGGAAGATAGACGCGAACCACTTCGGCTTTTTTATTCACCACATGATCGATAAAACCCGGATCCTGATGCGAAAAGCCATTGTGATCCTGACGCCAGACATGTGACGATAAAAGATAATTCAGTGATGCAACGGGTTTACGCCAGGGGATCTGATTACAGATTTTCAGCCACTTGGCATGCTGATTAAACATCGAGTCGATAATATGAATAAAGGCTTCATAGCAGGAAAAAAAGCCATGGCGGCCAGTTAACAAATACCCTTCCAGCCAACCCTGACATTGATGCTCACTGAGCATTTCCATCACTCTGCCATCTTTAGACAATTTGTCATCCCCCGGAATCATCTCGCCCATCCATGTTCTGCCGGTCACATCCAATACATCCTGCCAACGATTGGAGTTATTTTCATCGGGACTGAACAAACGGAAATTCCTGGCATCAAGATTCTGTTGCATCACATCGCGTAAAAATTTGCCCATCACACGAGTGGCTTCGCCTTTGGTGGCTCCAGGTTGTTTAACTTCTACAGCATAATCACGAAAATCCGGTAAGGTTAAATCCTGTATTAGTTGACCACCATTGGCGTGTGGATTCGCTCCCATACGACGATTGCCAATCGGCGCTAATGCCGCCAGTTCGGCATTAAGTTTGCCATTGTCATCAAACAGTTCTGCTGGTCGATAGCTTTGCATCCATTTATTTAGAATCTCGACATGGCCTTCCTGATCCATATCGCCCATTGGCACTTGATGTGAACGGAATGTGCCTTCGGTTTTTTTGCCATCCACTTCTTCAGGTCCGGTCCAACCTTTTGGTGATCGCAGGATAATCATTGGCCATCGTGGGCGTAAATGCACACCATGTTCCCGAGCATCGTTTTGAATATGCCGGATTTGTTCCATAGCTTTATCCAATGTTGCTGCCATCAATTGATGCATCTGCTTTGGATCATCACCCTCGACAAAATATGGCGTATAACCATAACCATAAAATAAGGCTTCCAGCTCATCATTAGGGATACGCGCCAACACTGTTGGGCTGGCGATTTTGTACCCATTTAAATGCAATATGGGTAATACCGCACCATCATGTTCAGGATTCAAAAATTTATTGGAATGCCAGCTGGTCGCCAGAGCACCGGTTTCCGCCTCGCCATCGCCGACCACACAGGCCACAATCAAATCGGGATTATCAAATGCCGCACCAAAGGCATGGGATAAGGCGTAACCTAATTCTCCACCTTCATGGATCGAACCGGGTGTTTCAGGCGCAACATGACTTGGCACGCCACCAGGAAATGAGAACTGTTTGAATAAACGATTTAACCCCGCCTCATCCTCAGAAATATCAGGATAGGTTTCACTATAAGTGCCTTCCAAATACGTATTAGCAACTAACGCTGGCCCCCCATGACCTGGTCCGGCAATGTAGATCATATTGAGATCATGCTGGTTGATAACTCGGTTTAAATGCACATAAATAAAATTGAGGCCGGGTGTGGTGCCCCAATGGCCCAACAAACGGGGTTTGATGTGTTTTGCCTGAAGTGGTTGTTTTAATAAAGGATTGTCATAAAGGTAGATTTGTCCTACCGACAGATAATTTGCGGCACGCCAGTAAGCATGCATTTTGTCTAATATGTCCTGATCGAGTGGCTGTAATGTATGCGATGTTTCAGATGTCATTTTACTTTTCCCCTTGATGATTCAGGTTCAACAGATCGCACATTGACTGTGCAATCATTAATTCCTCGTTGGTCGGGATGACCCAGACAGTTACCCTGCTTTGTAGTGTTGAAATGCGCAGCGCATTTTGCTGATTTAATTCGTTATCCAGTTCAATACCGATAAATGCCAGTTGCTGACAAATCTGTGTCCGTATTTCCGCTACGTTTTCACCAATCCCGCCGGAAAATACCAGGGTATCCAAACCGCCTAACGCCGCCGCATAGGCACCAATCTGTTTTCTGGCCTGATAGCAAAACACGGCAATTGCATCCTCGGCATTGGTATCTGTCGTCCGTTGTTCCAATAACTGCTGCATATCACTGGTAGTGGTTGAAATCCCCAGCAATCCGGATTGCTGATTAATCATTGTTTCAAACTGTTCAGCACCCATGCTTTCACTTCGGTTAAGAACACCGAATAATCCGGGGTCAAGATCACCACTACGCGTCCCCATAACAAGACCTGCCGCTGGCGTCATCGCCATTGTGGTATCAATAGATTGCCCATTTGTGACAGCAGTCATGCTGGCACCATTACCCAGATGCGCCAGAATCATCTTATCTTGATTCGCTTTCTCAGCATCCTGCTGTTGTAAAACTTGCATTAAATATCGATATGACAGGCCATGAAATCCGTATCGATAAATACCTTTTTCATAATATTGACGGGGAATGGGGAGTAATTTGGCAACTGTTGGCAGATTCTGATGAAACTCAGTATCAAAACAAACCATTTGTTTTAACTGTGGGAAATGCTGGTCAAACGCTTCGATTAATTGAATTTCACCCGGTAAATGCTGTGGATCAAGAGGGGTTATTGCCGATAAATGCTTGAGTAATTGTTTGGTGACCCATTGGGGATTTTTATACTGATGACCACCATGAACAATTCGATGCCCAATAGCTTTAACCGAGCTGATATCAATATGTTTATAAAACCAGTCTATCAATACCGCAACAGCCTGCTGATAGTTATCAGCTTTGATATCTACAGCGGACGCTTCTGCCTGAATCGAGTTTGTGACGCGCAGCTTGGCTACAGGCAATCCCAGACCTGCGAGCTTGCCGGATAAAATGGAGGTAAGCGATTCAGTTACGTTATACAACGTAAATTTGATACTGGATGAACCGCCGTTGATAGTCAGTAAATACGTTTTATCTTTAGGCATAATCGATCCATTAATTTAAATTCGATCATGCCCACACTAAAACACTTTGTATAGCCGGGAAGAAGACTAATGACGCTATTGTTGATTTAGATCAGGAGAAAATTGCCATAAATTAAATTGTCTCAGCCACCACTAGCAGGCAGCTGAGACAAGTATTAAATTTTACGCCAGCTGGTTTTACCGGCAGCATCTTCCAGCACTATTCCCATCGCAGTGAGTTCATCACGAACTTGATCTGCGCGCCCCCAATCTTTTGCCGCACGGGCTGCATTTCTATCAGCAATCAATTGTTCGATTTTACCGGTTTCATCTTGTTGGCCACCGGTAAGAAAAGCCTCAGCAGATTGCTGGAATAATCCTAGCACTTCACCAAATGCCAGTAATAAACCGGCAAGATAAGCTGATTTTTGCTCGTCGCTTTCTTCACGAGCTTTGTTCAATGCCTGACGCACGTCTGCCAATACTGATAATGCCAGGGCCGTATTAAAGTCATCATCCATGGCTTCAGCAAAACGTGACGCAAACTCAGCATCCTCCCGCCATATCACTTTTTGTGGTGTGACATCACGCAGTGAATGATAGAACCTGGTTAAGGCTGTTTTGGCCTGATCCAACTGATCTTCTGCGTAATTTAATGGGCTACGGTAATGGCTCATTAAAATGAAATAACGCACGGCTTCTGCCGGATACTTGGCCAATACTTCACGAACGGTAAAGAAATTACCCAGCGATTTGGACATTTTCTCGTCATCAATCCGCACAAAACCATTATGCATCCAGTAATTCACATACTGGCAGCCATGCGCACCTTCGGATTGGGCGATTTCGTTTTCGTGATGCGGGAACTGTAAGTCCTGCCCACCACCATGAATATCAAAATGATGGCCTAAGGTATCTGCCGACATCGCTGAACATTCGATATGCCAGCCGGGACGACCCGGTCCCCATGGCGATTCCCAGGAAGGTTCTTCCGGCTTGGCGGCTTTCCACAAGACAAAGTCCAGCGGGTCAGTTTTAGCCTCATTGACAGCCACACGCTCACCGGCACGCAAGTCATCAATATGTCTGCCCGATAATTTGCCGTAACCTTCAAACTCGCTGACATCGTAGTAAACATCACCATTGTCAGCGACATAGGCCAGGCCTTTATCGATCAGCGTTTGCACCATCTTTTGCATGGCATCAACGGCTTCCGTGGCTCTTGGCTCCAGATCAGGCCGCAGAACACCCAACGCATCGGCGTCAGCATGCATTTCATCAATATAGCGATCAGTTAAGGTCTGAATCGATTCGCCGTTTTCCATCGCACGTTTGATGATTTTGTCATCAATATCGGTGATATTGCGGATATAGGTCACATCATAACCACTGGCCCGCAGGTAACGCGTCACCACATCAAACACTACCATCACCCGCGCATGACCGACATGACAGAGGTCATACACCGTCATGCCGCAGACATACATTTTGACTTTGCCGGGCTCGATGGGTTTAAAGACGTCTTTCTGCTTGGTTAAGGTGTTATAGAGTTTTAACATGGTTTATTTGTCTGAAGTCTCTTTTAGGCCAATGGTCAGATTGAATACCGGCGTATCGGGGCTGTGATCATAGCGATCACTGACAAAATAGCCTTCGCGTTCAAACTGGAAAACCGTTTCTGGTTCACAATTGACAATTGTCGGTTCGGCAATCGCTTTAATCACTTTTAAAGAATCCGGGTTAACGTCATCAAGATAGTTACCCGTTGCTTTTCCCGGGGCTTCCGCCAAAAACAACCGGTCGTATAACCGCAACTCAACTGCTTTGCCTTCAGTAGCTGAAACCCAGTGAATCACGCCGCGTGGTTTCATTTCAGGAGGTGGATTCTGGCCGACGGTATCAGGCACTAATGAGGCCATCACTTCAAGAATGTCACCGTTGTCATTCTTGATGACCTCATCAGCCTTGATGACATAAGCACCACGTAACCGCACATAATCACCAATCACCAGACGCTTGAACTTTTTCCGGCTCAGACTGGTGTCTTCGGTAAAGTCGCTGGCATCAATAAAAATTTCTTTAGTGAACGGCAATGCACGCTGCCCCATGGCTTCCTGTTGCGGATGATTCGCCACTTCCAGCCATTCAACGCTTTCAGCAGCATTGGTGATGGTCACTTTCAAAGGATTGAGTACACACATGGCACGTGCTGCGTTTTCATTCAAATCTTTACGGATTTCAAATTCCAGCTGGGCTATATCCACAATACCGTCTGTTTTCGCCACAGCCAGACCGTCACAAAAAGCACGTAACGCCGCAGCGGTATAACCACGTCTTCTCATGCCTGAAATGGTTGGCATTCTGGGGTCATTCCAGCCGGCAACGATATGTTCATCAACCAGTTGTTTTAAATTGCGCTTACTGGTCACGGTGTAGTTAATATTAAGACGTCCAAACTCATACTGCTTTGGCTGTGTGGGCACCGGCAGGTTTTCAATAAACCAGTCATACAACGGACGGTGATCCTGAAATTCCAGCGTACAGATACTGTGTGTAACACCTTCAATCGCGTCGCCCTGTCCGTGGGCAAAATCATAGCTGGGATAAATACACCATTTGTCACCGGTTTGATGATGCGATTTCTTGCGGATACGATACAGAATAGGATCTCGCAGATTCATATTGGGCGAAGCCATATCGATTTTTGCACGCAACACACAAAAACCCTCGGCAAAATCACCTTGCCGCATTTTTTCAAATAATGTGAGGTTTTCTTCTACGCTGCGATTGCGAAATGGAGACTCCTTACCCGGTTTGGTCGCCCAGCCCCGGTACTCACTGGCTTGTTCGGCGGTGAGATCACACACATAGGCTTTGCCTTGTTTGATCAGATGAATCGCCCAATCGTAAAACTGCTCGAAATAGCTTGACGCATAACGCACGTCACCCGCCCATTGAAAGCCCAGCCAATGGACATCTTGCTTGATGGCTTCAATGTATTCCTGCTCTTCTTTGGCTGGATTAGTATCATCAAAGCGTAAATGACAATCCCCACCAAACTCTTCCGCCAGACCAAAATTCAGGCAAATAGACTTGGCATGTCCGATGTGCAAATAACCATTGGGCTCAGGTGGAAAACGGGTGACCACTTTTCCGGCGACCCTGCCAGAATCAATATCTTCCTGAATAATGGGTCGTATAAAATTATGATTGACAGCAGATTCTGACATATTGAATGTTTACAGTTAAATGTGAACGCGCATTATACGCTGTCAGCAGCGTCGGGTGACAGTGCTGTTTAGGT
>NZ_DCSO01000101.1:0-3381 GCF_002325665.1 Methylophaga sp. UBA1464 | reverse complement strand
CATTACTCTTCCTGATCTCACCCTTTTATCTGGCCTCCAGTCTTGGTGGTACCGGTTTTGATCTGCCATTTAATATCACTGTCTGGGCTGCGGCGACTTTGGTCATTGCTTATTCTGTCTGGTATTTCTGCGGGCAGGACAAGCTGATTCTTCCCATGAATTACAAAGGTTTGCTGGCATTGCCTGTGGGTATCCTTCTGGCCGCAGCTTTGGCGGGAGTGCAGGATCCAATTACCTGGATGTTTCGTATTGTGTATGTAATGGCTGGCGTTTTGTTTTTGTTTGGTCTGTTTCAATTTCGACTTAAAAATACCGATCGAATTTTGTTGCTGATTACTATTGCGACGTTGTTGCATAGCGTTGTTGGCATTATTCAGTTATTTGAATTACCAGTTTTATCAAGCTGGATAACCAGAACTGATAAAGCAATAGCGACGGGGGTATTTCAGCAGGTTAATGTGATGGCCAGTTTTCTGACTACCGGTATATTGGTTTCAGTTTATCTGTGCTTAAGACCTATTGCTCATAACCGATTTTATCTAAAAGTATTTTTGTTGATTACCATCAGTGTGGCCACTTATGTGATGGTGGCAACAGGCTCAAGGATTGGGCTGTTATCAGGAATATTAGGCCTGTTAATGTTACTGATAGCTTATCGGACGCAAGTCAGCAAAAATTGGAAAACCATTTTTTCTGCTTTATTGCTAATTGTTTTTGCCAGTGTGTTAGCAAAAGAAGGGTTACACAAAACAGTTGATAAATCCTACCAAATGGTAGAAGCGCAATATGCAGATCAACGTCTAAGCATTTATCGTATTTCGCTGGATGCTTTTTATGAAGCACCAATAAAAGGACATGGTATTGGTAGCTTCCTGGAAAAATTTGGCTTGGCTTCTTCTGCTTTTTATCAACAACATCCAACTGCAGAAATGCCGACTTATATTGCTCATCCGCATAATGAGCTTTTGCAATGGGCAATTGAAGGGGGATTACTTGCGTTGATGGGTATTCTCATCGCTATGTTTAGTGTGCTGTGGTTTGCCGTTAAATACAAACAGCAAAGATTATTTGCCTATCTGGCATTATTACTTCCTATTACGTTTCATACGCAGGTCGAGCATCCTTTTTACATTTCATCATTTCACTGGTTTATTTGGTTAACTTTGCTATATGTATTACTCAATCATTATGTAGCCATAAGGCAAAACCCAATTAGCCTGATGGCAAAAAAATCACTTCGTGGTTTCGTCATTATTCTGCTGACAGTTACATTGTTTTTTTTATGGCAAACATCACAAGCTCAACAACAGTTATATCAATTCATAAATCAATCTCAGCGAACGCCCCAGCTTGATAGCGCCTTAAGCAATTTGTATTACAAAACATATGCAGAGCAAATTGTTATGCGTTCACATTTGCATGATGCAATTACCAAAAATGATGCTCAGAAATTAGTTCAGATTATTAATTGGTTTGAATCAGAATTGAATAGAACTCCAGAATTAAAATTATTTGAGGATGTGATTAATGGATACATTGCCTTGGAAATGCCTAAGCAACGCTGTGAAACGATCAGCAACAGTTTGCTTTATTATCCTGCAAATAAAGTATTACAAAGTATTCAAAATGACTGCTTGGTAATGAATTGACAAAAATTGTCACTTTGTGACTCAGGAAAGTCATTGGATAGAATGACTAGTTACTTGTTAATATTGTAACCTATTGAAATTAAATATTAAAAATCATTGGCATGGACGGTGCTTTAATAACTCCGAGCACAAAGCTTGTCGTCTATTTACGGAGATTTAAAATGAAAAAAGTACAACAAGGTTTTACATTAATCGAATTAATGATCGTTATTGCGATTATCGGTATCTTGGCGGCAATTGCTTTGCCTGCTTATCAAGATTACGTTACAAAAAGTAAATTCCAGGAAGTGATTTCAGTATCAAATGGTTATAAGACTGCTGTAGCTATTTGTGCTCAATCAAATGGTGGTGTTTTAACCGACTGTAATGCGGGTAGTAATGGTATTGAAGCTGCTGTAACTGCTGGAACATACAGTTACATTTCAACAATTGATGTTGCCGCCGGTGTAATTACTGCTACAGCTATTGCGGGTGAAGGTTTGAATTCAACAACATCTATATTAACTCCAACAGTTAATGCTACTGGTACTAGTTGGGGGCAAAGTGGTTCTTGTGAAGCGGCTGGCTGGTGTTAATAACCAGTTCGTTAATAAAGTTCTAACGCAAATAAAGAAGCCCCGATTCGTCGGGGCTTTTTTCTATCTGGCATACTCATGTTTATAATCCAAAACTAAAAAAACATAATTGAATCTGCTATAAACTTGATTTAAAGCGGTAATAGTGAAAATCCCTTTTGACAGCCGTGCTTAAATTGCTTTCAATTGCCCCATAAATCATAAATGGGGAATCTCGTGGAAAATCACCCGCAAATAATTACAGTTGGCTGGCGTGAATGGTTAAGCCTGCCAGAGTTGGGTATCGATCGAATCAAAGCCAAGGTGGATACCGGTGCCAGAACTTCCGCGATCCATGCTTTTTCGGTTGAGCCGATTGAGAAAAACGATGAGCTATGGGTACGATTTGGAGTACATCCCAATCAACATGATACCGAGACCGAAATCTGGTGCGAGGCGCGTGTTAAGGATGAGCGTAATGTTACTGACTCGGGCGGTCATACTGAAAAACGTTATGTGATTGAGACACTACTTAGCGTTGGCGGGCATAGCTGGCCGATTGAAATTACCTTGACCAATCGCGATACCATGCTTTTTAGAATGTTACTGGGACGCACTGCCATGACGACTGGTAATATATTGGTTAATCCGGCATTGTCCTATCAAGCAAGCCCCTCATTTCACGACACAACTCAAGCGCCTAAAGATGAAGCGCTTGATGGAGAATCTGCATGAAAATAGCCATTTTGTCCCGTAATTCAAAGTTGTATTCAACTCGCCGATTGGTCGAGGCAGCTGAGGCACGAGGGCACGAAGTGGATGTTCTGGATGTGTTGCGTTGTTACATGAACATCACTTCGATGAAACCCGAAGTGCATTACAAAGGCGAAAACCTTACCGGTTATGATGCGGTGATTCCTCGGATTGGTGCTTCGGTGACTTTTTACGGTACCGCCGTGCTGCGCCAGTTTGAGATGATGAATGTATATCCACTTAATGAGTCGGTGGCCATCAGTCGGTCGCGCGACAAACTTCGCGCTCTCCAGTTATTATCCCGCCGCGGTATTGGTTTGCCGGTGACGGGCTTTGCCCATCGACCTGATGATGTCGACGATTTAATCAAGATGGTAGGTGGTGCGCCGCTGGTGATTAAACTTTTAGAAGGTACTCAGGGAATC
>NZ_DCSO01000111.1:2059-3755 GCF_002325665.1 Methylophaga sp. UBA1464 | reverse complement strand
CACTTAAATAAGTGTCATTATGTTTAATGATCAGCAGATTACCGTAACGCGGTAAACCATTACCACTATATACCACCTTACCATCTGCCGCCGCGACAATAGGCTGACCGGGTTTTCCGATAATATTGACACCTTTACGGCCAGCTGCAGATTCCGAAAAAGTCGACACAACGCGCCCTTCTGTTGGCCAGCGCCAGACAAGGCTTTCATTGCTTGAGGTCACTGCGGGTGAAGATGATGGGGCAGGTGTTGAGGGTGTTGCTTTTGGCGTTTGTGTAGCCGTAGTGGGTCTTGACGGTTGAGAAGGTGTTGAAGGCCGTGTGACCGAAGGTGACGAAGGCTTACTGGGGGCCGGTTTAGCAGGCGCTGGACGTGTCGCTGTGGTCGTGATTGGCGCACCCTTGAATTTGATCTGTTGACCGACATAAATCGTATAGGGTGAACGAATACCATTAATGCGCGCCACATCACGATAATCCATTCCATAACGGAAACTGATCGAATACAGCGTATCGCCTTTTTTAACGGTATAGCTGTTTGGGGCGGGAGCCGGGGCCGGACGCTGCTGATAGTTGCGACCATCTTCTCTGCCAATCGGTGCTAACGCATAGTTACCGCTACAGGCAGTCAATAAGAGGAGCAACGAAATCAGCAACAGTTTCATATTCAAATAACTATCAGATAGGCCAGAACCAAAAGACCAACAGTCAACCAGCCGAGACGGTCAACCCACAGATGTAATTTTTCTTCAAACGGCTTGCCGCCCCATTTCATTAATCCGGCGACCAGAAAGAAACGCATGCCGCGCCCAATTAAAGACCCCAGAATAAAGGGCAGTAACAACATGCCAACGGCACCGGCAGCGATGGTAAAGATCTTGTACGGGATTGGCGTAAATCCGGCTAAAAATATGGCCCAGAAACCGTAATCGGCAAACCATTGCTGGGCCGTTTCATAGGCTTCAATGTAACCAAACTGGATGATCCAGGGTTCAACCATTTGCAGAGCGAACAGGCCAATCAGATATCCCAGCAAACCGCCCAACACGGAAGCTATTGTCGTTAAGCCAGCATAAAACCAGGCTTTGTCCGGCCGTGCCAATGACATCGGCGCCAGCATCACATCTGGCGGTATCAGGAAAAAAGACGATTCAGAAAAACTGACCAATGCCAGCCAATAGGTGGCATATTTATGCCTGGCCCATTGCATGACTTTGGCGTACAGTCCTGAAAATAATTTCATCCAATTTGTCCGCTTAACAATGGGACAAAACTGACTGCATCCCAGTCTGTTTCTTCAAATTTTCCACCGATACGATCAATCACTTTTAATATCTGCCCTTTGCTACCACCGACAGGAATCACCAGACGGCCACCCGGAGCAAGTTGCTCCAGCAGCGTGGGGGGAATCTGTTCTGCTCCACAGGTGACGATAATGCCATCATAAGGACCGTTTTCCGGCCACCCCCAATTGCCATCACTGTGTTTGAGGCGAATGTTATTAAGCTTTAACAGATAAAAGCGTTCTCTGGCCTGCTTGAGTAATGGCGCAATGCGCTCAACACTGAAGACTCTTGGCACTAATGCAGAAAGCACTGCCGTCTGATAGCCAGAGCCAGTGCCGACTTCCAATACCTTGTTTCTGGGACCACCCTCCAACAGAATTTCTGTCATGCGGGCGACAATATAAGGTTGTG
>NZ_DCSO01000111.1:0-1976 GCF_002325665.1 Methylophaga sp. UBA1464 | reverse complement strand
CGCCGTATCTTCATAGGCTCTGCTGGCTAATGCTTCATCGACAAATAAATGCCGTGGACACTGCCGCATCACCGCCAGTAACTGAAGATTTTTGATACCACGCTCCTGCAGACGCTGGATCAAACGATCCCGTGTCCGTTGCGAAGTCATCCCTATTCCGCGAGGATCGGCGATCATGGCAAAGTGCTTTCCAACCACCGTGAAACACCATCAATCGCATCATAGCGTGTCAGATCGATTTGCAAAGGTGTGACGGATACAGCACCGCGACGAATCGCATCAAAATCGGTACCGGGACCGGCATCTTCTTCAGCGCCCGCGGGGCCAATCCAATACATTGGCCTGCCACGCGGATCCAGTTCTTTAATCACCGGTTCGGCTTTGTGCCGATGCCCAAGACGGGTACTTTCAAAGCCGATAATTTCTTCAATTGGCAAATCAGGCACATTCACATTGAGAATAGTATCGGCAGGTAATGCTACAGATTTAAGTCTTTCAACCAACTGTTGCGCCACCCAGCCAGCGGTCTCGTAATGTTTACCTTCAGAGCTGGCCAGAGAAATGGCAATGGCAGGTAATCCGAGAAAACGCCCTTCCATCGCGGCCGCTACGGTGCCGGAATACAATACATCATCGCCCAGATTAGCCCCGGCATTGATGCCTGAAACCACCATATCCGGCTCATCATCCAGTAAACCGGTGATCGCCAAATGCACACAGTCAGTAGGCGTGCCTTCGACCCGGTATACACCGTCTTCCATTTGGTCCAGTCTTAACGGATTTTCCAGGGTAAGCGAGTTACTTGCGCCACTTCGGTTGCGATCAGGGGCGACTACGGTGATTTCTCCCAGACCGGCAAGCGAGCGCGCCAGTGTCCGGATACCCTTTGCCATGTAGCCGTCATCGTTACTTATGAGGATTTTCATTATGTTTTTTTGACCTGTTGCGTCAAGAGATTATTCGCCGCTATCTTAGCAAGAATGCGCGCTTATGACATAAAAAAGGGCATGAAAACATGCCCTTTTGTGATACAAGGCGCTATTGTTCCGCCCTCTTGGGTTGGAAATAATTTATGTAAAACAAATTACATCGCCTCATCTCCATCTTGTTGATTACATGAACCTCAAGCAGTGAAGGTGCTCAAAAAACAACAGCGCCCGGACTCAATCATTGTCTAAGTTTATTGACGGCTTGACCACCACCATAACTATGAAATTCCAGTGGAACTCCACCTGGTGTGACTTTAACCGCGCAATATTTGAACTCCGGAATTTTTGCCGCCGGATCCAGTGCCGCGTTAGCTAATTTATTGACTGCCGCTTCGTAATAACAGAACGCCATAAATATCGCACCGGTCGGCACGGCTTCATCTACCCGCGCCACCACAGAAACTTCACCACGACGTGTCGACAAGGTCACCATTTCACCCGGTCTGACATTCATTTCTTCCAGGGTCAGCGGATGGATAGTCGCCACGGCTTCAGGCTCCAAGGCATCCAATACATTGGAACGGCGAGTCATTGAACCGGTATGCCAATGTTCCAGCATACGACCGGTAATCAACACGTATGGATATTCATCGTCCGGACGTTCATCCGGTTCAACAATATCTGCCGGCACAAACAAACCGCGTCCATCCGTTGTCGGGAAACGATCAGTGAAAATAATCGGCTCACCCGGATCACCTTCCTGTTCACATGGATAGACGACACCATGTTCGCGTTCCAGCCGCTCCCAGGTCATACCTCCCATGGAAGGCACGGCTTTACGAATTTCTTCAAAGACCTCTTTAGGTCCATCATAATGCCAGTCCAGCCCCATTCGCTGAGCAATCTGCTGAATGATCCATAAATCCTGACGTGCATCTCCCGGCATCGGAATGGCGGTACGTCCCATCTGTACCAGTCGATCAGTGTTAGTGAATGTACCGGTTTTTTCCGGGAAACCTGACGCTGGCAGAATTACATCGGCCAGAT
>NZ_DCSO01000022.1:29565-31506 GCF_002325665.1 Methylophaga sp. UBA1464 | reverse complement strand
GACCACACAAGACACCATGAACAGTCTGTTAGGTGCTTTAGGCTCTGCCGGTACTGTCTCCCCCAGCTTCTGGTCCGATCCGGTGTTCGGTTTTTCCTATGAAGTGCAAACCAGAACGCCATTACATAAATTACGCACCACCGATGATTTAATGAATCTGCAGGTACAAACCAGCGATCCCGATGTCACCGTGCCACTCGCCAGTATTGCCAGCATCAGCCCGCGCAATGTTGCTGGCAGCATCGGCCGCACCATGCTCAAACCGACCGTCAATGTGTTGGTTAACACGGAAAACAGCGATTTAGGCTCGGTTTACCAAGCGACCCGGCAGATTGTAAATGAACTGAAACAAGATATTGTCCCTGGCAACGATATTGAAATCATGGGGCAGGCCGCCGCCATGGATGAGGCTTATCGGGACCTGCTGTTTGGCTTTTTACTGGCCGTATTCTTTATCTACATTATCATGCTGTTCAACTTTGCCTCGTGGATCATGCCGCTGGTCGCTTTATCTGGTGCGCCGATTGCCATTTCCGGGGCGATTATCGGCTTAATGCTCACCGGTACCACCATCAGCGTTCCCGCTTTGATGGGCTTTATTATGGTGATCGGCGTATCCACTGCCAACAGTGTCCTGGTAACAACCTTTGCCAGAGATCAATGGGTGGCCGGTAAATCGGCTTTCGAAGCCGCCCGTGAAGCGGCCTCAACCAGATTACGACCGGTATTAATGACCGCCCTCACCATGATGATCGGTTTATTGCCAATGGCACTGGCGCTCGGTGAAGGTGGCGAACAAAATGCCCCACTGGCCCGTACCGTTATTGGTGGTTTGATGCTGGGCACCTTTGCATCACTGTTTTTAGTGCCCTGGACTTTCAGCATGATCATGCAATTTATTAAACGTCCGCAGCCGGTGAAGCTGCCGACTATTTGAGGACCTCACGATGTCAAATATAACCAGGACAATCTTAGTTGCCGCGGTCATCGCTGTACCTGTATGGTTTTTTATTCAGCCTCCCAGTGAAGCGAATATCGAACAGCCCTCTGCTGCACCTGAAATACTCTCGGTACGTGTGGCACAGCCACAACCGCTGTCAAATTATCAGCCATTGATATTTAACGCCCGCGTAGAGGCCATCGAACAATCGGACATTTTCGCCCGTGCTGATGGCTACGTGGAAAGTCGCCATGTCGATATTGGCGATAACGTTCAACAAGGTGATTTACTGGCAAAACTCTCCTCCCCAGAACTGGAACAGGAAATTCTTCAGGCCAAGGCTGAAATCAATCGGCAGAAAGCCACGCTGGATCTGACGGAGAAAGTGGCCAAACGGTATATCAATCTACGCGATTCAGGTGCCGTCAATGCGACCGAAGTCGATGAAAAAGAAGCTGAGCTGGCAGTGGCCAAAGCGACATTAGCGACCTACCAGGCCCGTCTGGAACAGCTGGAAAATGAATTTGCCTACACCGAAATCGTGGCACCGTTTGATGGCATTATCACCCGTCGTCTGGCTGAACGTGGAAACCGTATTACCCGCAATGATGCCATGCCGCTATTTCGAATCAGCCGCACGGATCAGTTACGGATAATAGTGGATATACCGCAAACACAGTTATTTATTATTGATCAGCAAAATCCGGCAAAACTGACTTTGCCTGACTTAGGAAATCAGCAAATCGTCGTACCAATTTCACGTATTTCGCGTGAAGTAAATCGCGAAACCGGCACCATGCGAATGGAATATCTGCTGGATAATACCGAGCTTAATCTGCTGGCGGGCTTGAGTGGTGAAATGGCCATACAGGTTCAGCAAAACGGTGAGGCTGTGCTTATTCCGGTTAATGCCTTAAAAACCATTCAGGGCAGACCCTCAGTGATGCTGGTAAACACGGAGAACCAGGTTGAAATCAAAACCGTTCGTATGGGTCGTCTGT
>NZ_DCSO01000022.1:26270-29494 GCF_002325665.1 Methylophaga sp. UBA1464 | reverse complement strand
GTGTGGGTCGTCTGGATAATAGTGAAGTGGAGATCCGTTCAGGCCTGACCACTAAGGACCGCGTGATCCTCAATCCCAATGCCAGATTGAATGCGGGTGCTGAAATCATTATCGCGGAGTAGCTTTACAGCTGTTTTCAGGGTGTCTGCTAACTGCCTAACAGGTTGTCAGCGCACTGACAACAGATCCTGCCAGCGGGTCGTATAACCCGGACTTTTTCTTTCCTGTTTCATTTTCCAGGGACGCTTAAATCCCTGATTAGCCAGTTGTAAAGCGTCTTTACCCATACAGGCATTAATATTATCCATCACTGTCATCAACTTACCGGATTTTGGATCCTGATTGAGGGCAAACAAATCCTGCTGCTGACCGCTTTTCGGCTGCAATTCGGTGAGCATAATGCCGGCTTTGGCGTAGTTAAAACCGTGACGATACATCTGTTTCAATGCTGTCAGTGCATGTTTGACTAATACTCTGGTGTCATCTGAAGCCATCGGCAAAGCCACCATCATGCTGTTGCCATAATACGCATCCCCCTCTCGATAGGGACTGGTGCGGATATACACCTGAATCATCCGCGCCACTGAGTACTGTCGCCGCAGTTTTACAGCAGCACGGCTGGTATACAGACTGATGGATTCGGCCAGACTGTTCATATCCGTCACGGGAATACCAAAGCTTCTGGAACTCAAGATCTGCTTTTTGTCACTGATGGAATATTCCAGCTCCAGACAGCTGATACCGTTGAGTTCACGTACGGTTTTTTCCATCAACACACTGTATTGGCGTCGCAGGGTTTCAGCATTGGCTTGTTTTAAATCCAAAACGCTGAGAATGCCCTGCGTTTTCAACTTCACTGCCAGTTTACGACCCACGCCCCACACCTCACCTACATCCAGATCGGCAAGTAAATGGTTAAGTTGTTTAGGACTTAACTGATTAAAGTCACAAACCCCATCATATTCAGGCAGCTTTTTAGCACAATGATTGGCCAGTTTGGCAAGCGTTTTACTGGCACCTATGCCGACACTGACCGGCAACCCTGTCCATTGCCCGACACGGTGACGGATCTGCTGACCATATTGCAGTAAATCCAGATGTTGAAAACCGCTCAGATCCAGAAAACACTCATCAATCGAGTATACCTCCTGATCCGGCGAAAACTGGTTGAGAATCCGCATCACCCGGTTACTCATATCGGCATACAACGCATAATTGGATGATAAAGCGATGATCTGATGCTGTTGCACCAGCGGTTTGCACTTGAACCACGGCGCGCCCATCGGCACGCCCAGTGCTTTGGCTTCATTACTTCTTGCCACCGCACAGCCATCATTATTACTGAGCACCACTACCGGTTTACCGGCCAGTTTTGGGTTAAATACCCGCTCGCAGGAAACATAAAAGTTATTGACGTCGATTAGGGCAATACTGCGTGACATTATCACTTAAAACGCCTGAATGAGCCGGTGACGACGCCCCAGATTTCAAACTGCATACCATCCTTGATTTCAATCGGCTGATACTCGCCGGACTGATTGGATGGCAGTAATCGTGGGGCACCCTCTTTGGTTTTCGCCAGCAGTTTAATGGTAAATTCGCCATCAACTACTGCCAGCACAATATCGCCGATACTGGCATTCTTGGCGCGATTCACCACCGCTTTGTCACCCGGCAATAAACCACTATCAATCATCGAATAACCCTGAATGGTGACAAAAAATGTCGCCTCCTCATCATCAATCAGAAACTCATTGGGATCCAGCCGCTTCTCGACATGTTCATCTGCAGGCGAGGGAAAACCCGCCGCAACTTTGGAACTGAATAAGGGCCAGCTGCGTTTGGCCGGCGTAATGACGGGGCGTTCAAATACAGTTGGCTCGTCTACCATGTGTGGAGATTGGTTCTGGGTGGACTGATAACGTCGATAGGCTTTCAGAAAGTCAGCAATCACCGGTTTTTGACTTTGAGGAATCCGCATCACCGTTGTCGGCTCTTTGATAGCCGAACCTTTCTTTCGTCCGGCACCAGCACGCCGACCGCCATGCGTATTTGAGCGAATTGTCATAAATCACTTGATTAATTGAAACAGTTAATCAAGTGTACGAATCACTTCCCGAACAGGCAAGGAAAAATTCACTAGCTGAATAACAACACGCTCCAGATAAGGCCAATCAATACGATAATAAAAACCGATGCACCGATTTTATGTTCTTCAAACAGGTTTTGCGCCTGATTACCAAACAGACAGACCAATAAGCCCAGACCAAAATAACGCAGCCCACGGGAAACGATGGTAGCCAGCATATACAGCAAAAATGCGTAGCCGGTTGCTCCGGCCGCCAGCATGGCAATCTGAAATGGAATCGGCGTCACGCCGACACTCAGGACATACCAGAAACCATGTAAATGAATCTGCTGCCGAATGGATTCAAACTGCTCTGGCGTCGACAACAGCGCAATCATTTGCTCACCGATCAGACCAAACACAAAATAGCCAATCGCATATCCTAACGCCGCGCCGATAATACAGCCCAGTAACGCCATGGCACTGATGGCCCAGAGCAGCTTCCGGCGTGCCTGCATCAGTGGAATCAAAATGGTTTCCAGCGGAATCGGCACAATCAACGACTCCATAAAAGAAGCAAAAGCCACCCCCCATAGCATATGTTTGGAATTGACCAACCGCGAACCCAGCTGTTTGAATTTTTTCAAGTGACTTGATTTCCTGTCTTGGATAAGTAACTCAAAACCCGATACTTATATGATGCCAGCCAGACCATAAAAAAATTAAGTGAATCCAACTGTAAATAACCTGGGATCAGACAGGTTTTCATAACGGAATAACCATTGTCTGAAACACTATGTTGATTGGAAACGGCTCAAATCAGCGGGTATTCATGCTCTGCATAAAAGCGCTGATGCACAACCTCAATCCTTAACCGATCTCCGGCTTCAATAAATTGCAACGGCTGACTGACTTCATCAATCCACTGCTGTGCCTGTTCCGCTTTAATAAAACTGCAGATATCGCCTATCGGCCAGTGAAAATACACTTCGCGTTGTTTCTTTTCAGCTAACACCGCAGGATCCGTGGTGTCTGGAAGTGGAATATACGAACTGAAAATCTCCAATCCCCCCTGCTGCTCCGGATCATTTGCATTGTATTCCAGTGAAATATCCCAGCCGCGTACCAGTCCATTATCGGCATCACCACGTTCAAA
>NZ_DCSO01000022.1:25876-26153 GCF_002325665.1 Methylophaga sp. UBA1464 | reverse complement strand
ACACCACGTTCAAAACTGAAGCCATACATCGCCAGAATATCCTCCTCGATTTCCGGCAGTTTTTTCAGTGCCTCCTGAACCGCTTTAATCGCAGTTTTGTCTTGCTCTGAAAGATTTTCCAGTGTGATTAACCACTCACCCAAATCGATGGCGGCCTGAATAATGGGAGGATGGGTTTTGTCGAGCAGAATATGCGGCATGAGAATGAATTATCTAATGATTAAAGCCGGAACATGATATCAAACTGCATGGGATAACCCTATTCATGTTCCCACGC
>NZ_DCSO01000022.1:22413-25727 GCF_002325665.1 Methylophaga sp. UBA1464 | reverse complement strand
GCCAGTATTAATCCGCTTTCGGACTCACCCGCCATACGATATTACCGACATCATCTGCGACTAAGATGCCGCCCTGTTTATCCACTACAACACCTACCGGACGCCCCATGGCATCGCCATTACCGTCTACAAATCCAGTCAGAATATCCTGCGGCATACCGTCAGGTTCACCCTCTTTAAACGGTACAAAGATCACTTTGTAACCACTTAACGGTTTTCGATTCCATGAGCCATGCTGCCCGACAAATGCGCCGTTTTGATATTGAGCACCAAGCAAATCCGCCTGATAAAAAGCCAGCCCCAATGAAGCTGTATGCGCGCCCAGGGCATAATCGGGCTTAATGGCTTTTTCGACTAAATCCGGTCTGGGGGGCTCGACACGTGTATCGACGATTTGACCGTAATAGCTATAAGGCCAACCATAAAAGCCGCCATCCTGTACCGACGTCATATAGTCCGGCACCAGATCACTACCGATTTCATCGCGTTCATTAACAGTTGTCCAAAGCTCACCACTTTGAGGCTGCCACGCTAAACCATTTGGATTACGCAGACCGGAAGCAAACAGTCTTTTATCGCCCGTATCGGGATTCACTTCCAGAATCGCAGCACGGTTTTCTTCGTTTTCCATACCGTTTTCGCCAATATTGCTATTAGACCCAACGGTGGCATAAAGCAATGTGCCCTCATCATTGGCAATAATATTCTTGGTCCAGTGATGATTAATCGGCCCGCCGGGTAAATCCGCGATATGCTGAGGTTCGGCGGTGATCTGTGTCTGCCCTTCTTCGTAAGGGAAACGCACAATGGCATCGGCATTGGCAACATAAAAATCATTGCCAATCAGCGCCATGCCAAATGGAGAACGCAAATCTTCGAGAAATACATGACGGGTTTCAGCTACGCCATCGCCATCTTCGTCACGTAATAAAGTAATCCGGTCCGCACTGGGCACTGCCGCCCCTGCCCGTTTCATCACCAGGCCTTTTATCCAGTCTTTAATACCTGCATTTGGCTTTTCGCTCTCAGGGGCATTGGACTCCGCCACCAATACATCGCCGTTTGGCAACACATAAAGCCACCGCGGATGATCCAAATCCATTGCAAAACGGTTGACCTGCAAGCCCTCTGCAGCAATCGGCTCACCATCAATCGGCCAGCCTTTGGCCGGTGCAATTTTCACGGTGGGTATCAAAGCCTGTTTAGGTGCAACCAAGGTTGGCTCAGGCCCATAATCAGCTTGTGGAGGGATTTTGGCCCTATCACCACAGCCAGTCAGGCTCACGGCCAAAACCCCAATAAATGCGCCGACGATAGATGGATGCTGCATATCTGTGCTCCTGAATAAAGAATCAATACCTGAGTCTAACAAGGTTCAGCTAACGTTCGGCTTGCTTTGCGTTAAAAGATGTTGAAGAAATTGCCTTTATAGTGATTTGGTCATTCCAGTTGAGACAGCGGAATGTTTAATAATTGTGATTGTCACAGTATGGCAAAGTTTTATTTCACTCAATGGAGGTTGCATGCAAATTCAGGTTAATACCGATCGCCACATTCCAGGCGATGACACGCTCACCGACTCTATTCGTGAGGAACTACAACATTCTCTCAAACGATTCGATGAACACGTCACGCGTGTCGAAGTACATTTAAGTGATCAAAACAGTGAAAACCGGGGTGGTGCTGATGATATCCGTTGTCTGATCGAAGCCCGCATAGAAGGTCACCAACCCAATGTGGTCACCCATGATGCCGCGACCATCAAACAAGCCTTTACCGGTGCGACCGATAAAATGAAACGTGTCTTGACCACCACCATTGAGCGTATGCAATCACGCTAACATCAACACCAAATGCTGGTTCCCACGATCCTCCGTGGGAATCACCCATTCTCGCGCGGGAGCGTGATTAAGGTGTCCTTAATGCTCACTCTAAAGGTCAGATAAACCCGAAATCCAGAATATGCGACGCAACGGAATAAGGCTTGTGCAGAATATAAAATGCTTTCGGCGCACAGAATAAATCTCATTAATTGAAGCGATCCTTATGAGGCCATAGGGAAATCAATTTCAAAACAGATTATTGTGTTTTTCACCAAGCCATCGGTATGCTTGATCCCACATTGTTCCTCAACTTTCCATTAAAACCCAGGCAGCATAATGAATAAGAAGTTACTTTTAGCCATCGGCTTGATACCGCTCGTTATCATTCTGGCAATCGTTTTCAATAATCGAGACGCTCCATCATCGGCAACTGACAGTAAACGGCAATTATCTGAATTGCAGTCTATTGAAGAAGGCTTTATGGAAGCTGAAGTTTTCATTAATGCCCAAGCACCGATCAAAATTGATGATCAAACCCGATTGGAAAAAGCATTAGCGGGCCCCGGCGATATGATTACCTATTTTTATACCCTGACTACGGTGTCGGTTGCCGAAGTCGAGCCAGCCACTGTGCTTGAGAAGATCAAACCAAAACTGCTCTCAAGTCTTTGTAAGAATGCGGAAATGCAGCCAGTGCTGCAGGCGGGTGCAAAAATTGTTTATGTCTATTCAGACAAGAACAGTGAAGATGTCGGACGTATTGAGGTAGTGGCTGCAGATTGTCAGGCGTTAAGCTAAGTTTGCATAGTCACGCAATAGACTGCTGCTGTAGCAACATACTCATATCGCGTTTGGGTGGATGGCCAAACATTCGTACATATTCACGACTGAATTGTGATGGACTTTCATACCCCACCCGGTAAGCCGTGCTGGCAGCATCCTGCGTCTCCGTCATCATGATTTTTCGTGCTTCAAGCAGCCTGAATCGTTTTTGATATTGCAACGGACTCATTGCGGTGACCGCTTTGAAGTGGCTATGAAAAGACGAAATACTCATGCCCACCTGGGTAGCCAGATCCTCAATTTTGATTGGCTGATCGTAATTGGCTTTTAGAATTTGAATCGCCTCTGAAATTCGTTGCATGTGGCTACCGGTTTGGGCCATTTGAGCGATGACATCGCCATATTGGCCGTTGAGTAGCCGGTAATGAATTTCGCGTTTAATCATGGGTGCTAATAACGCAATATCCTGTGGGGCTTCCAATAACCGGGCAAGTCGTAATACGCCGTCCCCCAGTAACGCATCCACATCGCCGACAAAAATGCCACGCTGGCTTGGCATTTTGTTTTTAAACGGCAAACGGGTCTGCGCCATTAATTCGGTAAGTTGATGCAGATCCAACTCAATCTGCAGACATAGATAGGGTTTGTCTTTACTCGCTTCTATCACCTGACCAATCACCGGCAAATCGACAGAGGCCACCAGATACT
>NZ_DCSO01000022.1:0-22355 GCF_002325665.1 Methylophaga sp. UBA1464 | reverse complement strand
AGAGGCCACCAGATACTCCGAAGGCTGGTATTGATAGATTTCATCTTCGAGTAACACCCGTTTCTTGCCCTGCACAATAACGCACAAAGAAGGTGTATAAACGCTGGGCAATCGGTCGTTTATTTCATTGAGTTTTATGCAGTTCACGCCGGTTATTGCGGTGCTGTGAATGCCGTTACCTGAGGAGAATTTATCAATCAGGTTCGCAAGCTCTTTGCGTTGGGCTTCATTCATTTTCTAATTACCCCAATAAGTTACTGATGCTGATTATAGGCTGATGGTATTTTGGAAATATAGTGAGTTGTAGAAATAGGCAATTTTCCTGTAGCTCTGTGTATCCAAAATAAACAGCTTCCTCACTACCATTTGAATCGTCACTTAAAGACAAGTTCAAATGGAGATAACTAATGAAGAACGTAGAAAATAAAGTCGTTTTAATCACCGGCGCCAGCAGCGGGATCGGTGAAGCTACCGCCAAAGTACTGGCTAAAAATGGTGCGATTGTTGTGCTTGGTGCACGTCGAACTGATCGCCTTGAAGCCATTGTCCGAGATATCCAGCAATCAGGTGGTCATGCTGCCTATCGTGAATTGGATGTAGCAAATGCAGAACAGGTGAATGCATTTGTGACTTTTGCCAAAGATACCTTTGGTCGGGTGGATGTGATGTTTAACAACGCTGGCATTATGCCGTTATCGCCAATGCGCGCGTTAAAAACCAATGAATGGAACAACATCATCGATATCAATATTAAAGGCGTGTTGAATGGTATCGCGGCAGTCTTACCAATCATGGATCAGCAAGGCAGTGGACATATTATCAACACCGCTTCCACTGGAGCGCACACAGTTGGTCCCTCCTGTGCTGTTTACTGTGCCAGTAAATATGCGGTTCGAGCCATCAGTGAAGGCTTGCGTCAGGAATCAAACAATCTGCGTGTCACTGTTCTTTCCCCAGGTGTTACCACTACTGAACTTGGCCACGACATTACTGATGAAGCTGCCGCTGAATTTGTTGATCAGCTTCGCAACACGTCGTTAAATGTCGAAGCCGTTGCTGATGCCGTTTTGTATGCCATTTCGCAACCTGACAATGTGGATGTGAATGAGTTGGTGATTCGCACTATGGCCTGTTATGGCCATGCCTTTTAAGCGTGGGGCTCAGGATGAAAACATTTCAGTACGTGACGGTGTTTGTCTGGTTTTATTTATTAAGTGGCTCTGTGATGGCAGAGCCGCTCAATCATAAACAGCTAGTCGAACAAGCTTTCAATCAATGGAGTCAGGGCACAGGATCGCCATTTGATTTACTCGAAGCAGATGCACAATGGACCATTATGGGGCCGACTGAGTCAGCCAAAACTTATAATCTATCTGACTTCCAGGAGATGGTGATTCAGCCATTTAACAAACGGTTGTCAACGCGATTAAAACCTACCGTCCATGCTATTTATCAGGACAGTGAAGAAATCATCATTTTGTTTGAAGCTGAGGCGACCTTGATCAATGGTGAAATTTATCGAAACAGCTATGCATGGTTTTTTACCATGCAGCAAGGAAAAGTCGTTAATGTCAGAGCAGTGCTTGATTTAAATGCTTACGATGCAGTGATGGCACTTGATGTTAACGATGACTGAAATAGACGTTTAATCTGACAAAACGGTGGTTTGGTCATTTCGGATATTACTTTCGTTGCAGAACATCGCTGATGTAGTCTTTGAGCTATATACTGAGTTTCTATTCGGGAACGACTGGCAGGTGGACAGGTCAGTATGTCATCGATAAAAATTTCAAAACTTAAACTCCCGATTGGATATCAGCGTTTTTATTCATGGACAGTTTCACGATTACACTTTTTATAAAGGTTTGATTGTCATGACAAAATACAAAAAAGCAGCAGAAGCCGTTGAACGTCTCTCTCCTGAACAACATTATGTGACCCAGCAATGCGGCACCGAACCACCATTTGATAATGCCTATTGGGACAATCACGAAGCCGGTCTTTACGTGGATGTAGTGTCGGGTGAGCCGTTGTTTGCATCAATAGATAAATTTGATAGTGGCACCGGTTGGCCGAGTTTTACCCGTCCGGTGCAGACCGAGAATGTCACCGAAAACTTTGATGAGAGTCTGGGCATGCGCCGTGTTGAAGTACGCTCAGTGCATGGTGACAGTCATTTAGGTCATGTCTTCCCTGATGGCCCCGAAGAAGCCGGTGGCATGCGTTATTGCATCAACTCAGCCTCATTACGATTTATTCCAGTGGATGAACTCGACATCGAGGGTTATGGTGAATTTAAAAAGCTGTTTTCAGAAACCTTAGGTGAAACAAAATGAGCGAGACAAATACCGAACGTGCCGTATTGGCCGGCGGCTGCTTCTGGGGTATGCAGGATTTGATTCGTAAACTACCCGGCGTGATCTCTTCACGAGTCGGCTATACCGGCGGCGATATTCCAAATGCCACTTATCCAAACCATGGCACCCATGCTGAAGGCATTGAGATCATCTTTAATCCTGAGCAGATTACTTACAGACAATTACTGGAGTTTTTCTTCCAGATTCATGACCCAACCACACCCAATCAACAAGGCAATGATCGTGGTATGAGTTATCGTTCAGCGATTTATTACACCAATGATGAACAAGCCGAAATTGCCAGGCAGACAATTGAAGACGTAAATCAATCTGGACTATGGCCCGGTAAAGTAGTCACAGAAGTCGAACCAGTTGGAGACTTCTGGGAAGCCGAACCCGAACATCAGGATTATCTGCAACATTATCCAACCGGCTATACCTGTCATTACATTCGGCCTGATTGGAAGCTGTCTTAAGAAAAGAATTGGTTTTAATGATTGATTCAGCCTCGACTCTATTCTAGAAATAATTTTTCTGATCAGTTGTTGCTCTTTTAGCAACAACTGATCGTTATTTTACAATTGGCCCCAACTCTTCAACCAACGTTAATAACTCTTTCGTTATAGCAATCAATTCATCCAGTAGCTGTGGTGTAATTTCCAGGTGACCTTCATATTCAGCCAGATTGCGTTGCTTGTGACATTTATCTAAAACTCGCCACTTACTAGTTGTCATTCCTACAGTATGTTCCAAACACTGAAACACCAGATAACGATTGTCTGAGCGGTATCCATGCCAACGCATCGCCGCCAGAGACAAAGCATGTGCTGCACCATAAGCTAATGAAAAACGACTATCGTCGGATAAGCTTTCCACATTGGCATCCTGCAAACGGCGTTTGGCAGAAATTACCATGCCATCAAACTCTTTTTGATCTGCAGGTTCTATTTTTAAATTGTTAGTTTTTACCAGCTTATCCAGATGCGCTAATGTCATTTTCTGATCCCTTCAGCCAAATCTTCGGTTGGTCCATTACCTTTGAAATAAATGCATTATCTTCCTGCCATTTCCGTTTGAACTGTTCTAATTCATAAACAGAAGGATTGATAGGTCGCGATAAAGTCTTTTCAGCGTCAACAAGACATTCCATCAAGTCCGCATAAGCCAACTTATCCGAAATAACCAGCAGATCAATATCACTTTTGGCAGTTGCCTCGCCCTTCGCGACGGAGCCATAGATAAAGGCACATAAAATCTTATCATTAACTGGCTTTAAAGCCTGACGAACTACATCAGCGACACCGAATGTCTTTGTTGCAATCGCCACCAGTTCATCAAATATCGGATTATCTCGGTTTGCTTGATAGTACTGTTGATTACCTTCTTTCGAACTATTCAATATTCCAGAACTAGTGAGTTTTTCCAGTTCTCGCGTAACGGTGCCCCGTCCTATCGCAGCCATGCGAACAATCTCGTTTGTATAAAAACTTTTATCAGGTTTGCCATATAACAAACCCAGCACACGTTGCTGTGTTTTTGTAAACAATGCTTCAGCGATGGAGGTAACTGACATATGACACCATTAATAAAATACCCAATATGGGTACTATAAGCCCCATATTGGGTATTTACAATATTGAATTAGCTCTTTAGAGAAAAAGAAATAACAGTGTATTTATGCAAAACAGATTCACACAATGCATCAATGGTATGAAAGTCATATATATTCACAATAGAACACAACATTTTAATTAGTTTAAAGCTGTTAAGTTGTGTTAAAAATAAGACAGTTAGTTGGAATAAACAGTTATGACAAATTTGATGGAAAACATTACATGGAACCAATAAGTACAGTAATCATCTCCGGAGTTATATACGACATGTTAAAGCACTCAATTAGCATTACAGGTAGTAACATAAAAACGAAATTAAGAGAATGGGTAATAGACGATGCACAATCAGAAAAACTTGCAACAGCTATAAACAGTTTAGATTTAAATGATGAAATGGGTGAAAAAGCTATTAATAAGCAATTAATGTCTTCCAATGAGGTAGTAACACTGCTTAGTCAAATTCAACCCAGTAACATCGTCATTACTCAATCGCACTCAGGAACAGGCGATAACGTTGCAGGCAATAAAATTATAAATAAATGAGTGAACAAGACTCAAAAAATATTGTAACCGTCAGTCAGAACCATTCTGGCCCAGGAGATAACGTAGCTGAAAAGCATGTATATTCGGCAATTTCTCCGACAGTTATTCAATCCACAGTAGAGGAAGTGCTAACGGAGATTAGACATCGCAATCCCAGATCCGCAAGCAATAAACTAAGAATATTAAGTTCCACCTCTCAACTGAACACAGAAGCTAAAGCACTTATAAGCGTCCTCTCAATATTAGTTGCGATAGCAAATCAAGATGAGACACCCCAAGGCTATCTAGTTGTTGAGTCCTGTCTACAAACAAAACTAGATGGGTTCTTCAGCGATATAGCAACATCAACCCAACTGCGGTTAGATATTCAAAATGAAAGAATTGATGATGCTGAGCGCCTTTATCAATCCACAGAAAATCTCGGTGAATACAGTAAGGAGGTTTTTTATGAGTTTCTTGCTCAAGAACACGAACTCGAAAACATTTTTGAGAATAACCGCCATCAATTAACAGAAATTACTTTATGCGGATTGACTCGTGGCTTTATTAGGCTTCAGAGCCATGCCAACTCCGTGAGAAGCAGTGAGAGACTCTTGTTGAGTTACTCCGGTTTCAATAGCAAAGTTTTGAACTTCATTGCGCGCTGTAATTATTTAGACTCTCAAATAACAACTCTGCATTATTGGTTAATAACAGCATCTGAAAGAAAACAGACTTTATTACTAGCTGATGAGTGCATCAGTCTGCTTGATGAATGTGGAGCCAACGACCACAGAATGGTATCCCAGGCCAAAGGTTTTTTGAGTTTTTTCACTGGCTCTTATGAGCCATTAGTTGACGCTTGCTGGAAACATATTAACAACATTGAAGCCATAGATATCGATTTTGGTCATCGGCTTCGTGGACTACGTGATAACAGTTTTGAAGGTCTTAAAGACCTCTCTTATGAAATAGAAAAAGCACATAAGGATTCTTCATATAAAGCCTCAATCATAGAGAGGCTAACCAAAAGTCATGAACTGTCGTCTTCCGAAGATTTAATACTTTTTATCAATATTGCAAATAGTACAACTATCAGAGAATGGATTAATAACGGGGGAGAGATATCAAGTGAAGATGAGCTAGAAAAAGAGTTCAACCAACTTGAACTATTATGTTATGCCAATGATGGTAGTCCTAAATATACTACCGCAATAACAAAAGCTGCTGACTCTTTGCTTTCTAAAATCAAAGAAGAACCTTGTAATCTAAATCCTCTACGGATAAAAGAGTTATCAACCATACTCCTTAGAGCAGGCTTGGCCACTCAAGTATGTGCACTATTACACCCTATGATCCCTAAAACAGATATCTGGCTTTCACCTATAGTAAAAATCTACATCAATGCACTTTTAGAAAGCCAACAACTAACAACACTAGACAGAGTTTTCTCAGCGATTAATTCAAACGACTGGTGTGAGTTTCTATGGCAAGCAAAAGCAAGGGAGCTTGACTATCTGAACGAGCTGGATAAAGCAGTCTCAGCGATGAAGAAGGCTCTCGAACTATCACCGAAATCACTAGGAATCTGGGATTACCTAATTTATCTATTGAAGCGTAAAAATACCGAGCTAGCTTCATATCAAGAATATTTGAACAAAATACCAACCGAGATACTTGCTAAACCAAATGAGCAGTCATCAAGGCTATTATTTGAATTGGCTGCTAATGGTCATTATGGGATTGTGGAGAATACCATTGTAAATTGGTTTATTGATGATCCAATAAATTCAGCAATACCCATCACTAACTTTCATGTAAATGAATCCGCTATAGCAGAGGATAATGCCACTAGGCCAATATTAGAGTCGACAAAGAATTGTCTTACCGGATTTCGCTATAGCCTTGATGGAAAAGATACTACGAAGCTAATTGTTCATGGTACAGAATCAAAGCATTCTTCAATTATCAAATACTCCTCACCGCTTGCTCAGCAATTACTCAAGATGGACATCGGTCAAACAGTGCAGTATCGCGCGTACGATTTAACTGTGTTGGAAAAACTACCTCCATATGTTGCTGTATTTAGATTATCTCTTGAAATTAGGCATACCACTAACGACGGCAGCGATTGCTTTTATAAATTCTCTCTGCCCGAGGATCCAACTGAGATGATGTCGAGCATAGAGAAAAAGATGATTGCTCTAGACAATCATGAAAAACAAGAGGAATTTTACAAAAACCCAGCGTATCCACTTTTTTTAAAAGGTCATTTACTAGGCAATGATTGTGCGGTTCTTTCAGCCTTAAATCAGCTGACATCAAAAGTATCAGTTAAGCCCTCCCTCCCAAGTATCGGAGTCGAACAGCCCGACACAATAATCCTAGATGTGTACTCCGTAGCCTATCTTGCTCTAACTGGACTAATACATGGACTAGAACGCAAACAAATTAAAGTAGTTATTACGGTTGAGACGCAAGCCTATCTGGAGCACTTTCTAGAAAATGTGAATCGCAAGAACTACATGCGAGCAGGTGTAAATGATGAAGGTAAATTATGGTTCATTACCGCAGATGACATCAAGAAACAAACAGAAAATGTGCAGCGTGGAATAAAACAAATTCTCAAAATAGCGCTCATCGGTCAACCCCATCTTGCAGATATTCCCCCTGACATAATAAAGATTAAAGAGGCTGTTGATCTATCAGTATTTTCCAGCTTAAAGTTATCGATAACAAATAACATTCCTTGGCTATGTATTGATGAAGCTTTTGCACAATTGGCACACAAGTCAAACTACCCTGTAGTTAACGCGTTTAATTTTTTTAGCCAACTTAGTCTTAGCTTGGACATTGATACGAAATTACCCGGTCTTTATCTTCATGTTACAGGAGGTCTTCCTTACCCATTGACATATGATGATTTGTTACAGATGAGTAACGCACAAGATACTTTATCTCACTATTATTTATCCGAAATTTTGAGAATGTATCCTGGTGCCTATCCAAATAGTGACTCAGCCATACAACATTTACACAAGATAATTTTATTGGCCCTAGCTAGGGCTTATGAGGATGGTGTTTTTATTAATGGATTTAGCGAGAGTAACCCGGGTAACAATGGATATGCTGTGCGTTTATTTAATACATGCTGCTACACAACAATACAAATACAAGACGGAGAAGAAGCCGAACGTAAACTGGCTAAGCTCCTATGTACGGTTATTATTACAGCGAAAGGCAATCCTTTAATTTGTAAACTAGTAAGTCGGCTAGGCACACAGTTTATTTCGGGACATTTTTTGTGTTTCGATACTGTCAATGGGTATATAAGAAAACTATTATACGATTGAGAAAATTGATAAATTTCGCCTTACCAAGAATGAGAATTAAATAAAGTCAGTGGTCCATGCTGGGTTCGTGCTTTCTAAATAATATTTCTATTATGCTTCACCATCGTTTATCGCAATATATGACACAACACAATGAGATAGTTTTTCACGCTCACTAACTCGCTATTTTGAGAATTCGTTCTGTTAAAAGATTTTTTTGAGAAACGGTCATGTGCAGATGTTTCTGGGCACGGGTCATGCCCACATAGAGTAAGCGGGCATCAGCATTGATATCTTCGTGCTTCAATTGGCTTATGCCAACGATTACTACGGCAGGAAATTCTAATCCTTTACTACTATGAATGCTCATGACAGAGACACTGTCTTTTGTCGGATTATAAGCCTGTTTAGTATCTTTTGAGCCTAACCAGGAATAGGGAATTCCGTGTTGATGTAACGAATCAGCAATTATTTTCCCCTGATACTTAGCAGCGAATAAAATAGCCATATCTCGCCACTCTCCTCCCCGCTGATGCCATTTTTTTATACAAGTTATGGTATCGCTGATTTCGTCTTGCCATTGTTTGAGAAAATGCACAGTGGGTCTTTCACCGTGTATGCCAGCGGCTTCTGGCTGGATCAAAGGAATGTCAACATCATCGTGGCTTGCACCGAAATATTCTTTGGCAAAATCGTAAGCAAACGCCAGTATTTCTCGGGTGTTTCGATAATTTAATTTTAAAATTGTACTTCGGCCTTGGGCTTGAATCCCAGTGCTGGCTAAACTAAAGCTCAAAGCTGATTTTTTCTTATAAATTGATTGAGCATCGTCATAGAGTAAGAGTAACGAATTGGTTTCGGGATCAATCATCTGAACAACAAGTTTTAGCCAATCTGACTCAAAATCATGGCCTTCATCAATCATCACTGCGCTATATTGTGCGCGAGGAATATCATCCTTAGTAACGCCATTGATAACCGAAATGACTTGTCGTTCCCAATAGGGCTCATCTCCCGGTAGAACATCTACATGATAGGTTTTTAACTGCTGGCTGCACCAATCATGGAAATGATGGACATTCACTTTGTCGGAAATGCCTTTGCTCACCATAAAGCTTCGCAGTTTTGCTGCAAGCGTAATATTGAAACACAGTACAAGAATAGGTTTGTTGGTCAATTTAGCTAGTAATTCAGCACGATAGCCGAGTATCAAGGTTTTACCCGAGCCTGCTACCCCATGGATAACCCGGTGCCCCTCTCCCAAGCTTCGAGCTAATTGCTCTTGTTGAATATCCATAATGCGGATGATGTCTGGAATCTGTTCACTCAGCGTCGACAGGTCCTCAGGTGTATCAGGTTGATTAGAAGGACTGCCAAATAAATTTTCCTGGCTAGGTTGAGAAATGCGTACTTCAGGAAATAAATGCCACCGGATTCGATCAATTTGAGGCAAGGTGAGTTTGGTTTGAAACTGATAGGGAAACATATCCCAAAGTCTTTTTTGGAATTCTTCTGGATCGACTGACTCTGTCATTTCGTCTTTGTAAATCATCAAATGATCAGGTAGTAGCTTTTCTCTGTATTCAGTTGGAATAGCTGCTTCTATTTGATTACGAGTGATATTGGTAAACACAACGCCATGGGCATATGGCGTGACTAAATTGCCGTCATACTTTGAGCCTTGCTGCCTTAATTCTTTATCCGCTTCTAATAGACGAATTCCTTGGTAGGCATACTGGCGGACTTGCACGAAGGGATTTGGGACGGTTTTCAAGCCATTAATCGTTAGTAACTCTACTGTTTCCTTGCTGATCTTTTTTATGCTTGAAGCTTTCCAGTCTTTTACTTCGAGAAACAATAAGCCTCGGCTTGGGTGCAAAATTATAAAATCGGGATAGCGCCGCTTTTTTCCTATTGGAATGTCATACCAGCAAAGATAGTCATCCTCTAGAAAGTTTCGCAGACGTGTAGCAAGCCGCTTTTCACCAGATGTCATTCTGGATAAAACTTCTCGACTTAGACTGGGGATAATCTCTGCCAATGCAAAATCCTTCTATCCGGTTCATTCCGGTCCATTTTTAACTGTATTAATCTTAAACAATACAGTTTTGGTTGACTATCAATTAACAAACCAAAATGAGGAAGAATGTTTTTATTCAATTATTAGTTAAATTAAATTTTAAAAAACATTCTTAACTTCATCTTTTTACGGAGTATAAACCACTATTGTTGAGAATCTATGGGTTGAGTTCGCAAAAATAGGTTTTGAGTAGTGCAGATGTATAGGTTTACTAAATATCTTTCCGTTTAAAAGTCGTTCTTGATTGTCCGACTTTAGTTTGGGAAATCCAATCAGCCAATATCCCTTAATCAATTGTTTCGTATTAATGAAAATGATGTCTATCTAGGCAGAATATTTAACAGCTGAAATTCAAAATCTTGTTTGGCTGCTCTGAGATCTTCATTGTATTTTCCATTGCGAGGAGTCAGTCGCAGATAGTCTTTGAGTATCAGTCGGCTACGGTATTTTTTATACGTTTGTAAATACGGAGATATTTGCTCAAGCAAACTAAGTGCTTGCCGATTGTAAATGGCATAAGTGAAGCTCGGGGAATGATGCGTTTTTACCGTTTTCTTTGTAGTGATTTTCCCTGCCCCCACCACTTCAAGCACATACTCTAAAAGATATTTTTCTGTGCTACTGATGCTTACAGCTAATTGCCGATTTTCGTTTTTATGTTTTCGACATAATGTGATGGTACCTTCACCATCAATCAGTCCAGCAATGTAGGCAGCGATCGGTGGGGTAAGTTGTTTAGTCGTTTTATAGATAGCCATCCTTGGTTCTCCAAACTGATTAACATGCTTTGCATAATAATGAGTTAAATCCCTTTAATTCAAGCTCAGAGCCCAGAAACAAAAAAACCACCCGAAGGTGGTTGTTTTGACTATATGGTGGAGGCGGCGGGACAGTGACTCCTGAATTTTCATTCAGGCCTGGACTATTCCTTCATCTGATATCGCTATCAGATGGAGAGCGTTTGTGAGTATCGGTTTTATCTTCTACCCACCCTAGTATTCCATTGAGATAACTCTCTTTAGGAACCTATGAGTCTCTAGCCGGCTTACTGGTTTCCCATTGACCGGACGGCGTTGGCATAGAACCCCTGTTCCTTAGCGTCCACCGTATGAGCTCTCTTTTTCCAATGGGGATCACTCCCCATGGCGACCATTTTACTAATCGAACCCGCGTCCGCGAATCCTCTGCCTTCAGCTCTACATGCTTATTTCATCTATTAATTTAACTTCAAGCTACCCGATGAACAGGGAAAACTAGAAGCGATCTTGTTAGGTTTTAGTCTATCAGTACCAAGCATACGTCAAGACGATCTTGTGAGAGTCGACGCCCGATACCAGACGCACAAGCACGGATCTGGTCGGACGGCATTCACTGGTTATTAAGCAGCTAGTGCGTAGTTGTTATCGTTAGCAACTATATTTTTCCAATCTTTTTTACGAGAAGAACTGGAGTACTCGGCATGCACCTTAGGTTTCGTAACCCACGTCGAAGCCAGGTCGCCCCCAAAGGTTTGTTGTACGTTAGTCATTATACGGATTTTAAAGTTCCGTGACGATCTCTTTAAATATTTTTAAACAGTCTTTCTTTATCACGCTGCCAGTCACGTTCTTTCATGGTGGCGCGTTTGTCGTGCATTTGCTTACCTTTCGCCAAAGCGATCTCGATCTTGGCTTTGCCACGTTTCCAGTACATATTCAGCGGAATCAAGGTGTAACCTTTTCGCTCAACTGCGCCAATCAGCTTATTTAACTCATTACGATTGAGCAGCAGTTTTCGATCGCGTTGCGGTTCTGGAACAACATGAGTCGAAGCCGTTTTTAATGCGGTGATTAAGGCATTCGCTAACCAGGCTTCGCCATGTCGAATCAGCACATAGCTGTCACTGAGCTGTGCTTTGCCTTCACGTAAGCTTTTGACTTCCCATCCTTCGAGCACCAAACCCGCCTCGAATTTTTCTTCAATAAAAAATTCATGACGCGCTTTCCGGTTACGAGCGATAGTATTGTCGTTTTGTTGAGGTTTATTCTTTGTGGCCATCGCGGCATTATACATGTGCATATTGCTACTTGGCTTGAGCATTTTTGTAATTTCGCCCAGAATCGAGACTATTTATCTCTTATGAGTGTGATATGGATAGACCGTTAAAATCAATTCACGGAGAGTGGACATCACGCTGGGCCTTTATTCTTGCAGCTACCGGCGCAGCGGTTGGCCTGGGAAATATCTGGAAATTTCCTTATATCGCCGGTGAATATGGCGGCGGTGCATTTGTTCTGGTTTATCTTGCCTGTATTTTTGCCATCGGTGTTCCGATTATGATGGCGGAAATTCTCATTGGTCGACGGGGTCGACAAAATCCATTTAACAGTCTGGCCAGTCTGGCCGAAGAAGAAAAAGCCTCTCCCCTCTGGAAATATCTTGGTTTTGGCGGTGTATTAGCTGGCTTTTTAATCCTTTCCTATTACAGTGTGATTGCCGGTCAGGCAATAGCTTATGTTCCCCGTTTATTATTTGGCGTTTTTGAGGGTGTCACACCCGATGGGGCGCGCAATCTGCACCTGGCACTGGTTAAGGATCCGGAAAAACTGTTGGCCTGGCATACCATTTTTATGATGCTGACTATGCTGATTGTCAGTCGTGGTGTACAACGCGGCCTGGAAAAATCAGTACGGTTTTTGATGCCTGCTTTATTTCTGATTTTGTTGGTCTTAGTAGGATACGCTTATCAAACGGGGGTTTATTTTGATCAGGCTGTAAACTTTCTTTTCAAACCGGATTTTTCCAGACTTACAACTGAAGGCATATTAACTGCAATGGGACATGCGTTTTTTACGTTGAGTCTCGGAATGGGAGCCATTATGGTCTATGGCTCTTACCTGCCGAAAAAAACCTCTATTTTTAAAGTCTCACTGGCGATTTCTTTTATGGATACAGCCGTGGCCATTCTGGCTGGATTGGCCATTTTTCCACTGGTGTTTGCCAATGAAATGTCTCCCGGTGCCGGGCCAAGTTTAATCTTTGAAACGTTACCCATTGCTTTTGGACATATGGATAACGGCGCATATTTTGGTGCTTTGTTTTTTTTATTACTGGTTTTTGCTGCGTTGAGTTCAGCAATTGCATTAGTCGAGCCAGTGGTCACCTGGTTAGTGGAAAACTTTGAGATAAAACGGCTTAACGCCTGCATTTGGGTGGGTATATTGGTATGGTTACTCGGACTGTTGAGTCTGTTCTCTTTCAACGTATTAAAAGACTGGATCTGGCTGGATATGACCGCATTTGAGTTGCTGGATTATCTGACTGCCAATATTATGTTGCCTTTGGGCGGCATGCTCATTGCGATATTTGCTGGATGGATCATGTCGCAACGCAGTACTCAGGAAGAGCTGGGGATTAAATCCAACCTGATTTATCACGAATGGCGCTTTTTGGTTCGCTATGTTACGCCAATAGCGATTTTTATCGTGTTCGTGAGTTTGACAGGTGTATTGGATTTCATCTTTTGATTATTTTCATTAGAGGTCAACAGAAACACTAAATGACGACTATTACGCGCAGTTCGCTGGTAATGTATACGCCGGATCAGATGTTTGATCTGGTCAACGATGTAGAGGCTTATCCGAGTTTTCTGCCCTGGTGTCGTGGCAGTAAAATTATTAGTAAAAACGATAAAGTGATTTGTGCCACGCTGGATATAGCTAAAGGGGGTATTCACCATGAGTTTTCTACCCGCAATACCCTGCAACATGGTGAGTCCATTCGTATTGAGCTGATTGATGGTCCTTTTCGTCATTTAGAAGGATTCTGGCAGTTCAGCCCGATTGGGGATAATGAAGGTTGCCGTGTGCAGCTGGATATGGATTTTGAATTTTCCACCCGTCTATTGGATCTGGCTTTGGGCCCGGTATTTACACAGATATCCGGTTCATTGGTCGAAGCTTTTTGTGTACGCGCCAGGGAAATTTATGGAACACGCTAACGCTGAATTGATTACCGTCGAAGTGGCTTATGCACTGCCCGATGAGCAAGTGATTTTGTCGCTTGAAGTACCGGATAATACTTCGGTCGAACAGGCTATTAAACGGTCTGGGATTCTGGAACGTTATCCACAAATAAATATGGATAGCGATAAAGTCGGTATTTTTGGCAAAATCTGCAAGCTGGATGCCAAGCTCAGTAACAAAGATCGAATAGAAATTTATCGACCCTTGATTGCCGACCCGAAAGAATCACGCCGTCAAAAAGCTGAAATGCAAAAGAAAAACAAAGCCGCTGAAGCTGCCAATGATTAATTCTGCTCTAACCATTCCAATTCAGCATCACTAAAGCCCGCCTGTTTGCGGGCTTCAATATGAAATGGCCCGCGTATCTCACCATTAAAATAAGTTTTTAATAATGTCGTGAAAGTTGATGTCGGTTCTAAATCACGTTGTTCACAGAGATAATTAAACCAACGGGTGCCTATCGCTACATGCCCTATTTCTTCTCGCAAAATCACTTCGAGAATTTCCACCGCAGCCAGATCGCCACTGGCGCGCAGTTTGTTCATCATACCTGGCGTCACATCCAGCCCCCGTGCTTCCAGAACCCGGGGTACCAAAGCCATACGAGTTAACGGGTCATGATGTGTTTTCTGTGCCATTTCCCATAAGCCATCGTGGGCTGGAAAATCACCATAGGCATACCCGGCCTGTTGTAAATGTGCTGACAACATGGAAAAGTGCTTGGCCTCTTCATCCGCAACCTGCAACCAGTCTCGATAATAATCCTCCGGCATATCCTTAAAGCGGGCGATGGCATCCAGCCCCAGATTGATCGCATTAAACTCGATATGACAAATGGCATGAATCAGCGTGGTGTGGCCGGTTTGCTGATTATTACGTCGCCGCGGTAAAGCACGTGGCGAAACCAGTTGCGGTGTTTCAGGTCTGCCTGGAATAGCAGGAACATCCAGAGAGGTATGATGAATAATATATTCGTGCTGACGACAATCTTCAGCCAATTGTCTGGTTTGACGAGCTTTTTCCGTTGCATCACAAATTAACAGGCATTCCAAAGCCCGTGCACGTAAATCAATTTTTGAATCAGCCATCCATTCGTACTCTTGGATCAACAAAGGTGTAAGAAATATCGGTCAAAAGTAGCCCTAAGATATACAAGACTGAACCTAGAAAAACCATGGCTCTCACAATGGCAAAATCCTGGGCATGAATGGCATCAATCGTATAGCTGCCAAGCCCCGGTATGCCGAAGAAAGATTCCAGGATCAGGCTGCCCATAAACAAGGTCGGTATCACCACCACAGCGCCGGTTAAAATCGGGATCATCGCGTTTTTCAGTACATGCTGAAATAACACACGAATTTCCGACAAGCCTTTGGCTCTGGCGGTTCGTACATAATCCTTGGAGATTTCCTCAAGGAACAGTGTGCGATACCAGCGTGACCCCGAACCTATACCGGAAATAATGCCAATGGCGACAGGTAACAGCAGAAACTTGAGGGTATTAAGCCCTTCACCAAAACCGGATATTGGCACCAGTTGCATAACTTTACCAATTAAGAATTGCCCGGCGATGATATAAAACAGACTGGAAATCGACATAAGCACCACACACAGCACTACCCCACCCAAATCCACATAAGTGGCACGAAAGAACACCATCATCAGCGCGAAAGTGATATTCACCAGCAAGCCGACAATAAATACCGGAATAGCAATCGCTAGGCTTGGCCACATGCGTGTTTTGATATCCTGCCCGATATCACGTCCATCATCAGCCTGACCAAACTGAAAGCTGAACAAAGCCAATGATTTATCAAAGAAGATGGTATCCGTGAATTTTTCAATACCCTCAGCCGAGTCATTCCATAGCAGATCCCGATCATAGCCGCGCTCCTGTTTCCAGGTAGTAATGGCCTGCTCGGTAATATAGCGTTCCCCCAACTGCATTCGTGCCATATCGTCGGGTGTATTGACCATAAAAAACAACGCAAATGTCAGTGCATTAACGCCCAGTAAAATGGGAAAAGCATACAAAATACGACGGATAATATAGGCCAGCATAATTGCCTCAGACACTGATAAAACATTCTGGATTAGGTCATAACGGATTATGGCTTTGACAGATGTTGGTTCAGTCAGGTTACAAATTAAAGGAAAAACATTGTAACAGCGCAACCCTCAACTGGGTTATGAAGCAATTGGTTTCTTTGACAACTATTAATGATTACTATGGTCACACCGTTAAGCAATTTAGGAGAGTGGCATGGCAAAAACAGCAATGGATCTCGTTCAGGCAGCTAAAGCTGCTATACAACAAATCAGCGTTTCTCAGTCGCAACAAATGCTGGACGATGACAGTATTGCACTGGATGTTCGGGAACCGGATGAATTTGCGATGGGCCATATTGCTGATGCCAGACATATTCCACGCGGTATGCTGGAGTTTTCAATTGCCAGCCACCCTGACTTTCAGGACAAAACGCGTCCCATCATCGTATATTGCAAGTCTGGTGGACGGAGTGCATTGGCAACCGCAACATTGCAACAGCTTGGTTATACCAATGTGTACTCAATGATTGGAGGTTATGATGCCTGGAGTGCCGCATCGTATGATGATGAATAGAAATTAGAGAATATTGTTTGGAGGGGGAAAACATGTACACACGCTTTTGGGTAATTATCACTTTAATGATGGTCAGCTTGTCAGCCATTGCAGCTGATACGCAGATCATGGTTCGTGCTAAAGCCGTGGATTCGAAATTTATTGGCACCAGTGTTGGTGGTATTCGAGTCATTGTAGAAGATGCCGAAACGGCTGAAATTCTCGATCAGGGATGGATAAATGGTGGTACAGGCGATACCGCAGTGTTAATGGAAAACCCGATAAAACGCGGCGAACCACTGACAAATGATAAAACAGCTGGCTTTTTAGCCAATGTGAAGATTGATGCACCAAGATTATTACGTTTCAAACTGATAGGTCCTTATGGTTATCAACAAGCCTATCAGGAAGCCAGCGTCACCAGTTGGGTGGTTCCCGGTAAGGATATTTTAGGTGATGGCATTGTTATTACTATGACCGGCTTTATTGTGGATGCCTGGACTCGGGTACTGGAAGACGGCCAAGTGGATATTTATACCAAAGCCTCTTTGTTATGTGGCTGTCCAATTACCAAAGACGGACTATGGCAAGCCGATAATTATGAAGCGAAGGCTATCATCATGCGTGATGATGAAAACATAGATGAAGTTACACTGGATTTTACTGGCCCAACTGGCATGTTCAGCGGCAAAACCAGGATTACTGAACCAGGTCATTACAAAGCCGTTGTGTATTTATACGATGCTAAAACGGGTAATGTCGGGGTGGATAGATCGATGTTCGAGATTCCGGAATAACCTTGAGTTTGATCGATGTTTTTCTGTAACAAATTGCGTTTTAAAACGTCTGTTTATTATCGCAATCTAAAAAGAGTAACAGCATGAGAACACAAGGTTACGCCGTTGATGGGGCTGGTCTGGGGTTAAGGCGAAGCTTTGTCGACGAAATCATGCAGCTGAATCACCCGCCTATCGACTTTATTGAAGTCGCACCGGAAAACTGGATGGAAATGGGTGGACGACTGGGCAAAAAACTGCGTGCCTTCAGTGAACGCTTTCCAATGTTATGCCATGGACTATCGTTATCCCTTGGTAGCCCTGCGCCATTGGATGAAGCGTTTGTAAAACGTATCAGACAATTTCTCGATCAACATCAGGTTCGTCTCTACAGCGAGCATTTGAGCTACTGCAGTGATGATGGTCATCTGTATGATTTAATGCCAATACCGTTTACTGAGGAGGCAGTGAAGCATGTTGCTGACCGGATCAGCCGGGTGCAGGATATTCTGCAGCGCCGACTGGTTATCGAGAATGTTTCATATTATGCCGCACCGGGGCGGCAGATCGACGAAATTGAATTTATCAATGCGATTCTTGAACAAGCGGATTGTGAGCTGTTGCTGGATGTGAATAACGTCTATGTGAACAGCATTAATCATAGTTATGATGCCAGAGCGTATATCGAAGCCATTAACACTGACCGTATCGCCTATCTGCATATTGCCGGGCATTACAATGAAGCGGAAGATTTGATCATTGATACCCACGGCGCGGATGTGATCGATCCGGTCTGGCAATTACTGGATCATACTTATCAGCAACATGGTGTTATCCCCACCCTGCTGGAACGCGATTTTAATATTCCTTCGCTCAGCACCTTATTTGACGAAGTCGCTCACATTCGCAACATGCAATCACAATATCAGTCTGATCATGTCGCAAGCGCCTGATTTCAAAGTAACTCAGCAACAATTTACCGCCCACATTCGGAATCCGGAGTCGGTTGCCGAACCGGCCGATGTTGAATCTCGACGGATGGCAATCTATCGACGTCTGATTTATAACAATATCGAAAGTTTTCTAAGCAGTGCCTGTCCGGTCTTAAAACAAATCCTTGGAGTTACGGCTTGGCACAACCTGGCAGCTGATTTTATTCGTCAGCATCGCTGCAAATCACCACTATTTAATGATATTGCGCGTGAGTTTGTCAGTTATCTGGAAGCGCATCCTCAGCAATATCAAACCATGCCATTTATCGCAGAACTGGCTCATTATGAATGGGCTGAACTGGCGTTGAGTATTGCCAGTCCGGATTTTGCAAAACGCGAGCTCAATGATCAGGAAAATGCGCTGCAACTTTCTCTGCAGCGTTCTCCCCTTAGCTGGACATTTGCCTACGATTATCCTGTGCATCAAATCGCGCCGGAAAATCTGCCGGACAAACCAGCTGAGATGCCGTTTTTTCTGCTGTTATATCGAAATGCAGATGATCAAGTGAAATTTATTGAGCTTAACCCCGTCAGTGCACGGTTACTTGATCTACTTGATAGTGGTCAGACTGGCCAGCAAGCTGCTGAAGCCATTGCTGACGTATTGCAGCATCCTCAGCCCGAAACTGTTTTACAAGGGGCAAAACAGTTGATTGAGGACTGGCTGGAACGCGGGATTGTCATTTAACAAAATCAATGTAAATTTGAACACAAAAAAAACCGGGACAAGCCCGGTTTTTTTTGTCAATGAAACAAGTTCAGTGTCTAGTTGGTAGCAAGCTCAATCGCTTCCGCAGCCAAACGGGTAATTTCATCCCAGTTTTCTGCTTCAACCAGATTCGCAGCACACATCCATGAACCACCTACACAGCCGACATTTGGCAAGCTGTAATAGTTTTTAACGTTTTTCTGGCTGACACCACCGGTTGGGCAAAACAGGATTTGTGGAATCGGCGCACCAATTGATTTCAACATTGGGACACCACCAGCAGCTTCGGCCGGGAAAAATTTCATCGCCGTGATACCACGTTCCAATAAACGCATGGCTTCACTTGGATTAGCAACACCCGGTAATAATGGCACGCCCGTTTTTAAAGCGGCTTCGATCAGCGTATCTGTTGTGCCCGGACTGACAATAAATTCCGCACCGGCATCAATCGCGGCATTTAAGGTTTCAATATTGATAATAGTACCGGCACCGACAATCGCATCAGGCACTTCCGCTTTAATACGACGAATGGATTCCAGTGCTGCATCAGTACGCAGGGTAATTTCGAGTACTTTCAGACCACCTTTCACCAACGCATTGGCTAACGGCACCGCATGTTCAACATTGTTGATAACCATCACCGGGACAATCGGTGAAACTTGCATAATTTCGTGAATCGTTTTGCTCATAAAAAAAGATATCCCTAATTCTGTTGGATAGATTATTCAACGTTGAACATATTAATGGCGCCTTCTTCAGCTGAAGAAACACCGGCACGGAAGCTGTCGAACAATTCACGGCCGCTACCGTAATGATGTTCAGTATTGGCCATCATGCAGGATAAGCGGGAATTAAACTCTGCTTCATCCACCAACACATTCATAATGCCATTTTCAGTATCGAGATGAATAATATCGCCGTCTTTGATTCGGGTCAGTGGGCCACCATCAGCCGACTCAGGACACATTTGAATCGCGGATGGGACTTTACCGGAAGCGCCGGACATCCGACCATCAGTAACCAAAGCGACTTTGAAGCCACGATCCTGCAAGACACCAAGCGGTGAACTGAGTTTATGCAGCTCCGGCATGCCATTGGACTTTGGTCCCTGGAAGCGTAAAACCACAATAACATCTCTCTCCAGTTCACCATTCTTGAAGGCTGCAACCGCATCATCCTGATCGTCAAATACCAATGCCGGAGCTTCTACAACACGATGTTCGATATCGACGGCTGATACTTTGGATACGCCACGTCCAAGATTACCTTGAATAAGATGTACACCACCGGATTTGGCAAAAGGCTGCTCAACGGTGCCAATAACGTCTTTATCCAATGATTCTTTCGGACCTTCCTGCCAAATCAATTTGCCATCGATTATTTTTGGCTCCTGACTGTATTGCTTCAGGCCTTTTTCATTACCGACAGTAATAATATCTTCGTGTAATAAGCCCTGGGATAACAACTCCTGAATCAACACGCCCATACCACCAGCAGCCTGGAAGTGATTTACATCAGCGCTGCCATTTGGATAGACACGGCTTAATAAAGGAATGATATGCGACAGACGATCGAAGTCGTCCCAGTTGATCAGAATACCGGCGGCACGGGCAATAGCCACAATGTGCATGGTGTGATTGGTTGAGCCACCGGTGGCCAGTAGCCCGATAATGGCATTCAGAATCGCTTTTTCATCAATCATATGACCGATTGGACGATAATCATCACCCAGCGCAGTAAATTTCAGTACCTGACGTGCTGCTTCTTTGGTCAGTTCATCCCGTAGCGGCGTATTGGGATTGATAAACGTTCCGCCGGGTAAATGCAGCCCCATGATTTCAACCATCATCTGGTTACTGTTCGCTGTACCATAGAAAGTACAGGTACCTGGGCTGTGATAAGACTCTGATTCTGCTTTAAGCAGTTCTTCACGACCGACTTTGCCTTCAGCAAACAGCTGACGAATGCGAACTTTTTCTTTATTCGGCAAACCGCTTGGCATCGGACCAGCCGGTACAAAAATCGTCGGTAAATGACCAAAGCTCAAAGCACCAATCAATAAGCCCGGTACGATCTTATCGCAGACACCCAGCATCATTGCCGCGTCAAACATATTGTGGCTAAGGCCAACTGCAGTGGACATCGCAATAACATCACGGCTGAACAATGACAGATCCATACCCGGGTAGCCCTGAGTAATACCGTCACACATGGCCGGAACACCACCGGCAAATTGTGCAACACCACCGGCTTCATGGGCAGCTTCTTTAATTAGCGGTGGAAAGTCTTTGTAAGGTTGATGCGCTGAGAGCATATCGTTATAAGCAGAAATAATGCCGATATTGGCTTTTTTGTTGCCTGCCAAATCACTTTTTTCTGTGGCAGCGCAGGCAGCAAAGCCATGCGCCAGATTGCCGCAGCCTAATGTCAGACGATGAGGTCCTTGACCTGCAGCTTCGTCAACACGGGCAAGATAGGCCGTACGTGTTTTTTTACTTCGTTCGATCACTTCGTTAGTGAGCGAGTCTAAAACCGGATGAACCATAAAATGAGTCTCTCTTTCGTTTACTTGTAATGTCGAAGTAGCGGGATTCGAGGCTGCGTGGTTGCAGCAGCGTTAATCCATCAGAAATTTTTTATTCAGACAAAGCATTATAGTCCTTATCACTCTTTTTCGCACTGTTTACGGGCTTTTATCATCTTATTAATCAATTCTCTGCATTCCAATATCTGCGTGTATTACTTCGCAAATCGCAGATTTACGCCAATTTGGCAGGAAGATAACCCAGATGACCATGGGTCATTATCACGACCTGATTCATACTCCGAAACAAACAAACTTACAGAATGCGATAGCAAAACATGACAACAAGAGGATTTTCCAGCAGAGCTTCGGTATCATGTGACGCTATTTTTCATCGTTTTATCGATGATGTATCGCTCTAATTAGTCAGGTAAAGAAAATGACTGAAGGTAAACGCCTCCGTCAGGTGAAAAGCTTTGTAAAACGCGAAGGTCGGTTAACACCCGGCCAACAAAAGGCATTAGATTTTTTATGGCCGAAATTTGGCATAGAAGCTGATGGTCAGCAAATCGATATGGCAAACCTGTTTGGCCGTGATGCGGCGGTAATATTTGAAATTGGTTTTGGAAATGGTGCTTCACTGGTTGAAATGGCCTTGCAGCAACCAGATAGCAACTTTATTGGTGTTGAAGTACATCGTCCGGGTGTCGGTCAACTGTTAAAAGCCATTGAAGAAAACCATCTGACCAATTTGCGGGTAGCCTGTACCGATGCGGTGGAATTACTTAAAAACCAGATTGCTGATAATGCTCTGCTACGGGTACAGCTTTTTTTCCCCGATGCA
>NZ_DCSO01000070.1:0-6100 GCF_002325665.1 Methylophaga sp. UBA1464 | reverse complement strand
ACTGACCTTTATTAATGAAAGAACCCAGTTGAAAAATGCCCGGGCTATCGACGTAGGTTGTGGCGGCGGTATTCTCACTGAGGCTTTGGTAAAAAGCGGTGCAGATACTCTTGGAATAGATATGGGTGAAATGCCACTCAATGTTGCCAAACTGCATGCGCTGGAAGCTGGCCTGAAAATCAAATATGAACTGACGACCGCAGAAACCATGGCGGAAAATCATCCGGATGAATTTGATGTTGTGACCTGCATGGAAATGCTGGAACATGTGCCCGACCCACAGGCGATTATTACTGCCTGTGCCACCATGGCAAAACCCGGTGGGGATGTTTTTTTCTCAACCTTGAACCGTAATCCTAAGGCTTATTTGTTAGCCATTGTTGGTGCTGAATATATTGCCAACATGCTGCCAAAAGGCACACATGATTATGCCCGTTTTATTCGACCATCTGAGCTGGCGCGTTGCTGCCGTGAAGCCGGTTTGCATGTTTATGATATCACTGGCATTACATACAACCCGTTGACCCGCCACTATAAACTCAGCAGAGATGTGGATGTCAATTACCTTATTCACTGCAGAAAAATCTAGTGTTTATTTCTCCGTTTAATGTGGTGCTGTTTGATTTGGATGGCACACTTGTCGATACAGCACCTGATCTGGGTTTCGCGTTAAATACCCTGTTAGAACAGGAAGGCAAACAACCATTGGATCATGCCCGGATTCGTCCAGTTGCCAGTCATGGTAGTGCTGGATTATTGAAACTGGGATTTGGCATTGAAAAGGAAGATCCCGTTTATCCTGCCTTGCAACAACGTTTTTTGAGCCTGTATGCTGAAAATATTGCCCGTGAATCAGATTTGTTTATCGGTATGCAACAGGTACTAGAGGGCCTCACCGCTAACGGTATTAGATGGGGCGTCGTGACCAATAAACCATCGTTTCTCACGATTCCGCTAATGAAGGCATTGAATTTAGCCGAGGCTGCTGCATGCATCGTCAGTGCCGATACCACTCCTCACAGTAAACCGCATCCGGCGCCAATGCTACATGCCTGTGAGCTGGTTAAGGCTAAACCGGTTGATTGCATTTATATTGGTGATGCTGAGCGGGATATTCAGGCGGCACATAATGCCCAGATGCGCTCTGTCGTTGCTTTATACGGTTATATTTCAGAGACTGATGAACCGGAATCCTGGCAGGCTGACTGTATGATTAACCATCCCCACGAGATATTACAATGGATTTAACTCCAGCGTTCTTTCTGCAACATCAGGACTTATTGATTGTTTTGCTGGTTGGTATTTTACTTGGCATTGTTCTCGGTCTGGTTATTCGTAATGGCAAAATTCGTGTTTTGGAACATAAAAATGCAGAGTTAGAACTGACATTACAACTAGAACAAAAAAACAAACAACAGTTGGATGAAATCCTCGACCATACTCGTGATCAACTTGCTAATACTTTTAATCAGCTTTCTAATGAAGCTTTAACACGCAATAACTCCAACTTTTTGCGATTGGCCGAAGAAAATCTGAAACGTTTCCAAAGTGAAGCCAAAGCGGATTTGGGAACCAAAGAAAAAGCCATTGAGCAAATGCTTAAACCAATTAACGAAGCATTGCAGCAAACCACCAAGCAAATTCAGGAAATTGAGAAAGATCGCAAAGAAGCCTATGGCAGTCTGAACACCACCATCGCTCAAATGAACCTGAACCAACAGCAGTTGCAACTTGAGACCCAGAATCTGGTTCAGGCATTGCGTCGCCCGGAAGTACGAGGGCAATGGGGTGAAATGACGTTACGCCGTCTGGCTGAACTCAGTGGCATGGTGTCACATTGTGATTTTTATGAGCAAACGCATACCACCACCGAAACCGGTAGTATTCGCCCGGATATGATCGTCCGGCTGCCGGAAAAACGTGAAATTATTGTCGATGCCAAGACACCACTTGATGCCTATTTATCGGCCATTCAGGCCAAAGATGATGCCACACGCAAACTGGAATTAAAGCGTCATGCTCAGATTATTCGCGGACGCATCAAAGAACTTTCCCGTAAAAATTACTGGGCGGAATATTCACAATCGCCTGAGTTTGTTGTGTTATTTATTCCCGGTGAGCAATTTCTTTCCGCGGCACTTGAAGTCGATCCTGCTTTACTGGAAGACAGTATGAGCCAGAATATTATTTTGGCCACCCCTACCAACTTTATTGCTCTGTTACGTGCTGTTTCCTATGGTTGGAAACAACAGGCATTAGCCGAAAATGCTGAGATAATTCGTGAACTCGGTGAAACCCTCTATAAACGACTGTCTACCTTCGGCAACCACTTGAGTAAATTAGGCAATAGCCTTGGAAGTAGTGTTAATCATTTTAATAGTGCGGTCGGTTCTCTGGAACGTCAGGTATTACCCGGTGCCCGTAAATTTACAGAAATGGGCATCAGTAGCAAAAATGCGATCACCGACCTGCCTCCTGTAGAACAAATGCCACGCCAGGTTCAAAATCTTAGCGATGAGGAGTAAATCCGAACTCAACAAGGCGTATGCGTTTTGTTTAAAAATGGCTAAATCGCATTACGAGAATTTTCCAGTCGCCTCTATTTTATTGCCAAAAAAATTACGTCGCCCCATTACGGCCATTTATGCATTTGCCCGTACTGCAGATGATTTTGCTGATGAAGATAATTTAACGGCGAAAGACCGGTTGCATCTACTCAATAGCTACAGTCTGCATCTATCTGACATTACTGAACGAAGATATCACGGTAACGATCCCATCTTTATTGCTTTAGAAGATACTGTGCATCGTTTCAAACTACCCGTTCAATTATTGGAAGACTTGTTGACTGCCTTTAGACAGGATGTGGTCAAGACACGTTATGCATCCTTTAATGAGGTGCTCGATTATTGTCGATTTTCGGCCAACCCTGTAGGACGCCTTCTTTTACACCTGCAGGGACAACCGACTGAGCTACAGCTTAAACAATCGGATGCGATCTGTACCGCGCTACAATTAATTAATTTCTATCAGGATATTGTGCAGGACTACACTGAGCAGAATCGTATTTACTTACCGCAAGATGAGCTGGCAGCCAATAGAATTACGGAAGTTTTATTGACTCAATCGGACACCCGTCAATTAGCACCATTAATGCGAAGCATGTATCGGCGAACGGAAAGCATCATGATGGAAGGCTACGAACTGGGTTTAAGCATATCAGGCCGACTCGGCTGGGAAATCAGAGCGATGACTCTGGGTGGAATAAAAACTTTATCCTTACTCAAACGGCAGCCGGATATGGCTCTACTGACAAGACCGCGGCTATCGCGAAAAACATTGGCAGGTATCTTCATGAACAGTGCAGTTAAAACCCGCTATCAACAATTAATTTATAAATTGTCATAATGTTTTAAAACCTGCATCCCGGCGATTTATATGCATATTAGACCAAAGCCAACATAAGGCATGCTCTGTAATAATTAAACTCTTTGGCACGTTTTAATGCTGTTTTCCTCAATAAAACTTTAATTTGTAATTTAATACAGACTGTAACTAACTATTTATAAAAATAAAAAACAAATTACAAATGGCGTAGTCATATATGGTCGCAAACACGTTTTATAACGTTTTTTGCACGAATAAACGCCATAAAATCACTTGATACTACGTTCAAACTTTTTATGTTATGGTCAAAAAATTCTCTTTTAGTACAGCTTTGGAATATTCTTGAACAGCTTAAGCTTATATATATTTATACCGCTAGTACTCTTATTAGTTTGCCTAACTTTTTTTAGCTTATCTAATAGTGAAAAATGGTGGATTCGTGCACTGGATTTCCCTCGAATGCAGTTTTTCATTTTCGCTTTAGTTTTGTTAGCAACTGAAATTTTTTTTCTGGACTACTCAAAACCAAGTTTCTGGATGCTTTTTGGTCCAACTCTGTTAGCGTTTGCCTATCAGCTATGGTGGATATTGCCATACACCAGTTTGTATCCCAAAGAGGTTCAGCAAATTGATCAAGTCGATACTGAAAATAGTATCAAAATCATCACCGCTAATGTCCTGATGTCTAATAAACACGTTGAAAAACTTATAAGTCTTGTTGAACAGAATAAGCCCGATATTCTTGTTACATTGGAAACCAACCAATGGTGGCAATCAAAGCTCAAAAATATTGAAGATGATTATCCTTACAGAATGAGCTGCCCACTAGAAAACCTTTATGGTATGCACATATATTCCAAATACGTTTTGTCAGATTCAAAAACTGAATTTCTGGTTGAAGATGATATACCATCGATGCATACGCTCTTAACATTACCATCCGGGCAGAATATTCGGATGCACTTTCTGCATCCTGCACCACCAAGTCCTACTGAAAATGAAGAATCTTCCGAACGGGATGCTGAATTAATTATGGTGGCTAAAAGTGTTGCGGGTGCAGAAACGCCTGTTATTGTAACCGGAGACCTGAATGATGTTGCCTGGTCAAAAACAACCCGACTATTTCGTAAGATTAGCAAACTGTTAGATCCGCGGATTGGCAGAGGAATGTTCAACACATTTCATGCTGATTTTTGGTTTATGCGCTGGCCCTTGGATCACTTGTTTCATAGTCCTCATTTTAAGCTATATGCAATGCGTCGCTTGTCACCGTTTGGATCAGATCATTTTGCTTTACTCACGCAATTGATTTACAACAAATCTTACATTGATGCTTTACAGTCAGGGCTAACAGCAGATAAAGACGATCAAGCATTCGCTAAAGAAAAGCTAAGCACTGAACGTGTCAGCGAAAATGATGTCCCGTCACCGGGTTAACTGGACTTTTTTAGTGGTTTTATTTATTTAAATATTAAGGACAACCTTTTTGATGTTAAACAAACTTATTTCAACATTTTTCATTGTAGTTATTTTAATGATTTCAGGATGTGGGCACTATAAACATGGTCACGTGCCGCCCGGCCACGATCCATCTGGCCCTGGAAACAGTGAAAATGCTCCGGGACATAATAAATACAAAAAATAAATCGTACTTATAAAAAGGATATTACCCAATCACCGCTTTGCTGGGCGAAGTATTCGTATCAAAAGTCATCGAAAGCTGATCTAGTGTGGAGGAATTTATATTAAGTTCCACGATTCCATGATCCTCGCATGAGAAGTCAACTCGCAAGGCTCGATATGACGTATTAAGTGGTTTTAAACCTTCGGTATAAATAAACTAGAACCCAACACAAAAAAATTTATCCATATTGTCAATTAGCCATTAGGATTAAGACTTAATGTGGATTTATCCCGATACCAGTTTATTGCGAAACTTGACGCTTTGCTTGAATGATTGGAGTCCGGTTATGAAAACAATTACTTTTGGAAAATTCTCGGCGCCTAGCGCAACACCAATTACATCAGACCTTGATGGTTGGATTCCATTTGAAGGCTTGCCGACTATGACTACCTGGCTTGAATATGTCTCTGCAGACGGTAAGTTATTAACGGGTTATTGGGAAGCTACACCGGGGACTTATCGCGTCATCTATAATGCTGATGAAATGGTGCACATGTTCGAAGGCAAGGCCACATTAAAGGATGACAATGGCGAGTCTGTTAGCTATATCGCCGGTGACAGTTTCGTGGTTAAGGCCGGCTTTAAGGGTACCTGGAAGACGGAACAAACCGTACGCAAGATTTTTGCGATCCGTGTACCACAAGATGTAACTTCACCCTTTGGTGAGTAACGTTATCGCAGTAGACTGTTACTAACCCAGTGTACTTGATAACATCCCTTATCTTCAATGGCATTGAGTTCAAACAAGTTCTGAAATATCTTAGTAAAAAGAGCCCGTCTTCTTAATTGAGGAGGGGCTTTTTTATATAAGTTGCCCATAACATACAAAATCAGGATCTTTTTTTGTATAAAGCCTGGCAGTTATTCACATGGATGTGATGTATTCCGATAACGCAGGAGCGGTTATCGGTGACCTACTTTATCAGCCACATCCCTGTGGCAGACCCTACGGGCTCGCTTCGCTCATGCAAAAACGTTTATCTCCCTGGATGGAGTGTATGCAAAGCCATGTCTGGAACATGGCTTGTC
>NZ_DCSO01000066.1:7789-8308 GCF_002325665.1 Methylophaga sp. UBA1464 | reverse complement strand
ATCTGCGTAATCTGCGGATAGATCTTTTTGAAACCTATGTGCCCTCTGTGTCTCCGTGGTTTATTTATCAGCGAGGAATCCCAATGAACAACCAACGTCGAGCATTATATTTATCACATGGTGGTGGACCGATGCCGCTGCTGGGCGATGAAAGTCATGAGGAGATGGTTAGCTGTTTGAAGAATATCGCGGCATCCATAGAACGCCCATCGGCAATCATTGTTGTCAGTGCTCATTGGGAACAAGCTTCTCCGACCATCACTTCTGGTGAAAATCCTTCGCTTATCTATGATTACAACGGGTTTCCCAAAGAATCCTATGAGATTGAATATCCCTGTCCGGGGAATCCTGCGTTATCACAATCAATGGCTGAAGTGTTGAAACAGGCTGGTATTGAAGCAAAACTTGATGATAGCCGAGGGTTCGACCACGGTTTGTTTGTACCGTTAAAAATAATGTATCCGGAAGCAGATATCCCCTGCGTTCAATTATCCTTGGTTAATAGTCTCGACCCTGAGC
>NZ_DCSO01000066.1:7348-7746 GCF_002325665.1 Methylophaga sp. UBA1464 | reverse complement strand
GGACAGGCTTTGCAAACTTTGGGCGATCAATCCTTGCTGCTGATAGGTTCCGGGTTTTCCTTTCACAATATGCGGGCTTTTTTCACGCCGGAGACGGATGAAGCAAAAACCATGAATGAGTCATTCGAAGACTGGTTACTTGAAACGTGCTGTGATGAAAACCTGACTGAAACTGAAAGAGAGCAAAGGCTTATCAATTGGCAGTCTGCCCCTTATGCACGCTATTGCCACCCAAGAGAAGAACACTTGCTCCCCCTTCACGTCTGTTATGGATTTGCTGCATCGGCCTGTTCAAAATCATATGAATTACAGGTGCTCAATAAAAAAGCGAGCATGTATCTCTGGGCGGATCAGTAACCACAAAAATCTAATCTTTCTCTGTGCCCTCTGTGTCTCTG
>NZ_DCSO01000066.1:4952-7247 GCF_002325665.1 Methylophaga sp. UBA1464 | reverse complement strand
GTGCCCTCTGTGTCTCTGTGGTTTATTTTTTGGATGAACAATCTGCTTCCATCAGCGTAATCTGCGAATAAATCCTTTTACACCTACCAGCCTTTAAATTCATGGGTTAACGCATGCGTGACACGATTTTTTAACCAGGTCGCGACCTTGCGGTTTGCCTGTCGGGATAAGCATTGGAAATACGTGGCAGACAATGCCGTTTCGGTTGCCAGGCTGACCAGCTGTTGTTGTTTGAGGTGGGTTTGAATCAGCGTTGTGGGCAATATGGCCCAGCCATCGCCACGTAATACGGCGTCTCTGATTAATTCATACATCGTAAGGCCTGAATACTGCCAACCTATCTGGTTCTGAATGACCAGCTGCCCGTTTTGCAGGAAGGTCAGACAGATCTGTGTGTACTGGCTTAAATCGCTTTCTGTCACCTGGGCCAGATTGGCTAGCGGATGGGCTGGACTGACAACGGTTCGCTGTTCGATCATGCCAAGCCGAAAATTGGGATCTACCGCGTTATTGACGCCAAAGCTGATATCGACAATTCCATTATCAATAAACTCGTTATGCTCTTGTGTGGGTAATAAATAAACCGAGGTGGAGGTTTGCGGAAATTCGACATGCAAATCATGCATGCACTGATGCCAGAAGATTTCTGGCAATGCATCATCCCGTGCGACTCGGAGCTCTGATTCGATACCTTCCAGATGCTGATTACTAAGCTGTCTGATACGGTTGGCGGATTGCAATAAACGTTGACTGTCCGCCAATAAAGATTGTGCAATGGGAGTTATCTGCAGGCTGTTGCCAGTGCGTTGAAAAAGGTGGATTGCCAGCTCATCTTCCAATGCAGAAACCGCAGCACTTACCGTGCTTCGCCGCATTTCTAATGCGATAGCGGCGTTGGCGAAAGACCCGCATTCCGCTGTTTTTACAAACGCTTCAACTTGTTCAATACGCATAGCTAGTCCACTTTAAAATTTGTTTAGCACCAACTATATTGGCGCTGAGCGATTTTGTCGAATACCCGCTTGCCTCTAAAGTACCTGCCATTACTTGGAGAACAGTTATGCGGAAAAATAGTGAACGGAAAGTATTAATGGTATCGGCAATATCCGCCGCCTGCTTTTCGATATCGGGGCTTATCCTGGGCTTACTGAGCGGTTCAGTGATGATTTTATTTGATAGTGCGTATTCATTGCTGTCGTTAGCGTTGGCCTCCTTGTCTTTGCTGGCCTTGAAGCTGGCAAATCAGCCTGCGAACAATGACTATCCTTTTGGCCGACTGACCATTGAACCGATTGCGATCCTGGTAAAAGGTGTAGTCATCGCCCTGGTATGTTTTGTATCAATGATCTTTGCGGTGGTCAGCCTGTTGCAGGGTGGTAGAGAGGTCAATCTGGATCTGGCCCTGGTGTTTGGCGTCGTCAATGTTATCGGTTGTGCGATTACCTGGGCTTATATCAAGCGCCGCAAAAAGGATGTGAAAACGTCGCTGGTCGACGCTGAACAGCGTCAGTGGCAGATGGATACCTGGTTAAGCACGGCTGTGTTGTTGGGCTTTATCGCCACATTTGTGATTATTCATACGCCTTATGCGGATTACGCTCGCTACGCCGATCCACTGATGGTGCTTATCATTTCCGGTTATTTTTCCTATATTCCGGTTCGAATGATTGCCCAGGCTTTACGTCAAATACTGTTTGCCGCACCGACTGATGATCTGCGTGCACAGATTGATGCACAGTTAACGACTAGTGGTGTTCAGCCTCACAAACCTTTACGTATTGCCCAGGTAGGAAGCTTTCTGATTGCTCAGTTACCAGCAAGGCTGGATGCGAATGTTCATGAACTGATGCACATTGCTATCAATGAGATAGCCGAACAACAGCAACTGAAGTTGTTGTTGGTTCAAGGTGTTCACATTCAGCAGGACTGAGTAACTTTTCAGTTGACCCCGCAAATAGTAATAATTATCATTTGCATCTTTATATTGTTCCAAGAGGTGCATCATGGTTGCAATTGTCTACGGGTCAACAACAGGGAATACCGAAGACGCCGCCAAAAAAATTCAGCAATTCTTTGGCGCGGATAAAGCCGAATTATTTGATGTGAAAGATGCCGGATTAGCGGCCATTGAGTATTTCGACAAATTCATTTTTGCCCTGCCCACCTGGGACTATGGTGAAGTTCAAGCCGACTGGCAAGATGTCTGGGATGAGATTGATACCACGGACTTTACTAATAAAACGGTCGCTTTTGTCGGAATGGGCGATCAGTTTGCCTACGCAGAATGGTTCGTGG
>NZ_DCSO01000066.1:4688-4827 GCF_002325665.1 Methylophaga sp. UBA1464 | reverse complement strand
GCCATGGGCATGTTGCACGATAAAGTGGTGGCAAAAGGTGCCAATGTTATCGGTTACTGGTCTACGGAGGGTTATGACTTCGAAGCATCCAAAGCGCTCACCGAAGACAAAAGTTCGTTTGTGGGTTTGGCACTGGATG
>NZ_DCSO01000066.1:3340-4591 GCF_002325665.1 Methylophaga sp. UBA1464 | reverse complement strand
TTTTTATCGTAGTTTTGGTTAAGCCTGTAAAACTCAACGCTCTTCATTTGCTCTTTTTGTGCTTTAGGGGTTTATTACATTCAACCTTTTGAATACTATGTGATTTAAACTATTTTATAAAAGGAAGGGACGCCATGAAACTCATTAATGCTGCATTTGGATGTATCTTAACTTTTGCACTTAGTACACTCACAACCGCTCAGGCAGATACATCGAAAACCTTTCAGTTATTCATAAAAGAGATTGTTGAAACCTGTATCAACGCACCGGAGAATGCTTCTTCGATCTTAACCGCACACGGCTTTCAGACTGATGGCGTTAAAGGGAGAGCTCAGCACCCGGTTCATACATGGACGATAGATCAGCGAGTGCTCAGTATGCGACCTCCCGAGCAAAGTCAACGTAACGGGTTATGGGGCCCCTGTAAGATCATTGCAAAGCCTGCTTTTAGCCGAGAAGAGGCAGCGGAACTCATCGACCCCATCTTCCCTGTAATCCCAAATCCTCCGGGTAGTCTGCCACCAAAAGGCACGTTTGGCGGGCAGTGGTGTCCGGAACCAGCTCAAGTGCTAAGTTATACACTCTCCAGACCTAATACAGGCGAATTCTATATCGCTCGCAATACCTCAACTTCCTGCTGAAAAATCTGCAAAACTTTGAAATCTCAGATTCCGACGGATTCTTTTATCCTTGTTGGGCTTCGCAATCCAGTGGTCAGCAAACTTGATTCAACTCAAATACCCTTGATCGCAAAGTATAATGCCATGATGATTTCATCACGAAAGTGATTTAAAGAACCAATAGGATCTTTTAGTAAATAGGCAGGGATAGAGGCGATTTGCGGTGTGAGTAGTAGAAGTTTCTCACCTTCATATTTAATTTCTGGCGTTAGATTAGCCAGATTTTTGAAGTTTTTCCGTCTTCCAAGCGGAATAACGATTCTGGTGACGATTTCTGAGATAACGAAGCTTTGAATATCAACTCTAAAAAGAAATGCATTACAGTTGGGTTTGATAAACTTCAAATTGCGCCATTAAAACTCTCTGAATTCATCTCCAAAACAGCCATGCTCATCAACAAACTCATTGTAAGCTTGAATGGCATTTTTATTTTCTTCGGCCCATTTTTCAGTATTGAATTGAGCCAATTTTTCTTGTTTAAGAGGGAACAAATCATCAGAGTTCATCATATTGCCAACAGCTAGGTTAGAAAAAAATTACGGTAAAGAATAATTAAATGAAAATCTAATCT
>NZ_DCSO01000066.1:2274-3290 GCF_002325665.1 Methylophaga sp. UBA1464 | reverse complement strand
CATCTGCGTAATCTGCGGATAAATATTGTTTATCTATCCTGATGAATCTTATTCACAATCGCCGTGGTGGAGCAGTTTTCGGTTAAGCCCATCACTCTGACTTCACCGCCATAGCCTTCGACAATTTCCCAGCCAACCACGCCTTTTTTATCGTAGTCGCCGCCTTTCACCAGGATATCCGGCTGAATTTCTTTGAGCAGTGTTTCCGGGGTATCACCTTCAAAGACGCTGACCCAATCCACATCTGCCAGGCCTGCCAATACGATCTGACGACGATCCGCAGTGTTAATCGGACGGCCTTTGCCTTTGAGTTTGGTGACGGATTCATCAGAGTTAATGGCAACAATCAATCTATCGCCCTGAGCGCGCGCCTGATGCAGATAGCTGACATGACCGGCATGCAGAATATCGAAACAGCCATTTGTAAAGACGATTTTTTCGCCACGCTTTTTGGCTTGGTCGACGGCAATTTTTAATTGCTCGACCGTCACCGCACCGGCAAAGGAATGATCACTTTGATGGGTGCCCTGATGGCGTTGGTATTCGGCAAACAGTTCGGGTTCACTGACGGTCGAGGTGCCCAATTTGCTGACCACAATACTGGCGGCAACATTGGCTAAGGTTACGGCTTGTTGCAAAGACTGTCCGGCTGCCAGTGCGGCTGCCAGCGTGGCAATCACAGTATCCCCTGCTCCGGTGACATCGGCGACTTCTTTGGCAATGGCTGGTAAATGGAATTCGGTATTGTCATTGGTTATCAGCGACATGCCCTGTTCACTACGGGTGATTAATACGGCTTTAATATCGTAGTCGGCAATCAGTTTTTTGGCTTTTTCTATCAAGTCAGCTTCTGACTGAATTTCGCCCGTCACCGTTTCAAATTCGGTGAGATTGGGGGTGATTAAATCCGCACCACGGTATTTACTGAAATCATTACCTTTTGGATCCACCAGCACGGTCATGGCATTGGCTTTAGCCAGTTTAATCCATTGTTGTGGATCGTGAAGCGTGCCTTT
>NZ_DCSO01000066.1:1474-2192 GCF_002325665.1 Methylophaga sp. UBA1464 | reverse complement strand
CTAATCCGACAGGATCATCACCCCGCCATTAACCAGCAATGGTGCGACTCTGTCGGCCATACCTTCACAGCTTTCGATGGTAAATCGGCTTTCAAAATCCATCCGCAACAGTTGCTGATGCGCACTGATAATGCGGGATTTTATGATGGTGGGATGCTGTGTGGTTTGATGAAACGCACATTCGATACTGACAGAACGCAGTCGTTCTTCTAAAACCTGAGCGGCTTCATCCTGACCGGTAATGCCTGACAGGCTGCATTTAGCACCCAGCGAAGCAATATTCATTGCGACATTGGCGGCCCCGCCCGGAATATCTTCCAAACGTTCAATATTGACCACCGGCACCGGCGCTTCGGGTGAGATGCGTTTGGTTTTGCCGAAATAGAAACGGTCCAGCATCAAATCACCAACGACAACAACATTGGCCTGCCGAAAATCCGGGAATGCATTTTTCATAACGTTTGAATTATTGATTAGGGAAAGCGGTTATTGTGCGGCTAAAAGCGGTTGCAGTCCATGCCAAACCATTTCCGGTGTCATTTCGGTCATGCAGACGGGTTCGCCATTGCGTGAGGCGGGTAAAGGGCATTTGCGTTTGTAACATGGGGCGCAGTTAAAATCGCTGACCAGATGCTGCTGATGTTTGCCATAGGTGCCAATCAGCGCTGTGTCTGTCGCACCGTATAAGGTTAATGCCGGCGTTCCGGCCACGGCAGCA
>NZ_DCSO01000066.1:0-1413 GCF_002325665.1 Methylophaga sp. UBA1464 | reverse complement strand
CCACGGCAGCAAGATGGGCCAATCCGGTATCACTGCATACCGCACCTGCCGCATGGTGCATAATCGCTGCGATATCGTTTAAGCCTAAACGCGGTAAGGCAAACGCCATTGGATCGACCGAGGCAATCTGTTGAGCACGCAGATATTCTTCATTATTGCCGCAAGGCAATAGCACCGCGTAACCTTCGGCTCGCGCCTGAAACACCAATTGCTGCCAGAAATTAATCGGCCAGAGTTTGGTCAGCCAGCTGGCATTGTGAACAAACATCAGATAACGCTCGGGTAAGGCAAACTCGAGCTCCGGTAACGGATATTTACTGAAATTCGCCGCGTATTTTGCGGGCGTTTTAGGCAGCGGATAGTCCAGCGCCTTTGAGAGGATCTGCCGCATCCGATCCACGGCATGTTGTTGTGGATTAACCGTTATTGGATATTGATAGGCCAGATGTGCCGGACGTTCACGACAGGATTCCTTGTCCAGTCCATAGACCGGACCGCGACGTAATTTACTGACAAGTGCGCTTTTCAGATTATTCTGCATATCAACGACAGCATCATAACCATCCAGATTCAAATCACGATAAAACTGACGTAATTCACCACCGGTCAGCGTTTGCCAGGCGGATTTCTTCCAACGACGATGTGAGGTGGTGATGACTTTACGAACATTTGGGTGCCATTTGGGTACTTCGGCAAAGGCTTCATCGACCACCCAATCAAATTCAATGCCAGGAAAGGCTTTGGCCGCATCGGTCAACGCCGGTAAGGCATGCATTAAATCGCCCATGGAGGTGAGCTTGATGATTAATACTTTCATAAACGGAAAAACGCTTGATGAAATAACATCAAGCGTTTTGCAAAGTATTTAAAGACAATGGGTTGTGCCGATGCTGCTGCAGGATTTTCAAAAATGCATCGGGATTTTTAATCTGTGTCATTTCACCTTCACGCGGGAAAAGCTGATCCTGCAGACGTGACAGCCAGAAACGTAATGCTGCGGCACGACAAACCAGATTCCAGTTGGATTGTTCGGCTTCGTTGAGTTGACGGCGTTGCAGATAGGCATCCATCAAACGCTGATAGCGCTCGTGATCAATCAGCCCCTGTTCATTAACACACCAGTCATTAACCGCCACGGCCAGGTCATATATCAGAAACTCATCGCAGGCATAGTAAAAATCAATAATGCCTTGCAGTTCATTGTCGACAAACAGGGCATTATCGCGGAATAAATCCGAATGGGTGACACCCCACGGTAATTCCAGATCGCTGTAATGTTGCTGAAAATCGAGTTCTGCCTTGAGCATTTGTGCCTGCTCAGCGGACATATGTGGCAATAAGGTTTCGGCCATCGATTCGCGCCAGTCGGCACCCCGTTGCGTTGCCCGACGATGTTTAAATTTCTCACCGACC
>NZ_DCSO01000100.1:26794-27158 GCF_002325665.1 Methylophaga sp. UBA1464 | reverse complement strand
GGGTAAAAGCTGAAAAGCATTGCTTTGAATGAGATCTGTTTTCTATGCGTCATCGCATGGTTTTACTTGTAGTACGCTTTAGTTCTGGGGTAGTATCGAATTGTAAAACTACCCTGAGAGGTAAACACAATGAGTAGCACAATAGATATTAAAACAAAGTGGTACGAGACCAATCACGCAACGATAACCAGCATTAAAGCTAAGTTGCAATCCGCAAACGCAGTGAGAGATAAAATGAAAAAACTGCCTTGGTACAAAGCGGCGCAGAATCCTGTTAAGCATTCTGATCGTCCATGGTATGAAGCCAATATGGTGAAACATCTTGATACCAAGAAAAAATGGTATGAAGCCAATTTGCGTAGTG
>NZ_DCSO01000100.1:26361-26692 GCF_002325665.1 Methylophaga sp. UBA1464 | reverse complement strand
TGCGGGCAAATCGTCATTGGTATGAAGCGAATCTTGATAATACGCCCACTGAAACGCATTGGTATGAGTTTGCCGATTCACAATACAGTGATCTGAAAAAACGCTGGCAACAGGCCAATCTGGCTAAATTCCGTGAGCAGCATCATAAATGGTATGAGGCCAACCTGGATCAAACACCAACGGACAAGCACTGGTATGAATTCAGCGATGAACAGACTGCCAGTGATAAGAAATGGTATGAAGCGAATCTGCAGGCCGCACGTGAAAGTCACCAGAAATGGTATGAGGCGAATCTGCATCCCGATCCCCATGCGGATATCAAAAAGAAATG
>NZ_DCSO01000100.1:1962-26286 GCF_002325665.1 Methylophaga sp. UBA1464 | reverse complement strand
ATAAAAAATGGTATGAAGCCAACTTGCAGGCCGCTCGTGAAAGCCATCAAAAATGGTATGAAGCGAACCTGCATCCCGATCCACATGCGGATATCAAAAAGAAATGGTACGAAGCCAATATCAGTCTGGCGCGTACACAGCAGATAAAACGTGACTGGTTTGCCTACAATACTCACGTGGCCCGTGAAAATGCTAAATGGTATGAAGCCAATCAGCGTCCTGCACAAAAACGTGATACGCACTGGTATGAAGCCAATATGGTGGATCATCTTGATACCAAGAAAAAGTGGTATGAAGCCAATTTACGCAGTGCCGTTGAAACGGTTAGAGCGAACCGGCAGCACTGGTATGAAGCGAATCTGGATAATACGCCTACTGAAACACACTGGTATGAGTTCAAAGAGGCGGGTGATACCGACTGGAAAAAACGCTTTCAGCAGGCGCATCTTGATAAATTTCGTGAGCAGCACAGCAAATGGTATGAGGCGAATCTCGATCAAACACCAACCGACAAACACTGGTATGAGTTCAGTGATGAACAGACTGCGAGTGATAAAAAATGGTATGAAGCCAACCTGCAAGCGGCGCGTGAAAGCCATAAAAAATGGTATGAAGCGAACTTGCATCCCGACCCGCATGCAGATATCAAACAGAAATGGTATGAGGCCAATATCAATCTGGCGCGTACCCAGAAAATCAAACGTGATTGGTTTGAAAACAATATGCGTTTAGCGCGTGAAACGCAGAATAAAACAGACAAATAGTCATTAGCAAATAAGACTATCAAGGCAGCTGGTTTAGCGACCAGCTGCTTTTTTTTGGGAGTCATAACAGATGCACATTACATGCTTCACCGTTGGTGCATTTCAGGTCAATACTTATTTGATTCAGGATGAAGCAACTGGAATGAGTGCTATTGTTGACACTGGCGAAACGGATGAATTAGTCAGAAAGGTTCTGGCTATCCATCCTCTGCCGGATATCCAGATGATATTATTAACTCATGGTCACCTCGACCATGCAGGCGGTTTAATTGCATTGCAAAAGCAGTTTGATGTGCCTACGTATTTACCGAGAAAAGAACTCCCACTGTTTGAAACACTACCTGTCCAGGGTGACTGGTTTGGTGAACCAGCATTTAATCGCCAATGCGGTCGCATTGATCATCTAGTGGATGATGGTGATGAAATTCAGTTAGGTGAGACCACACTGAGGTTTATTTCCACCCCGGGGCACACTCCAGGACAGGGTTGTTACTATGATGAGCAGGATATTTTCGTAGGAGACACGTTATTTTCCGGCAGCGTAGGGCGAACTGATCTGCCAATGGGAAATCCGGCTATAATGCAGCAGAGTCTGCAACGATTGATGCAATTACCAGGACATCTGCGAGTGCATAGCGGTCATGGGCCGGTTACTACCATTGCACATGAGAAACAACATAATCCTTTTTTAACGTTTTTGAGACACGTATAAATAATGGCTAATACAGATAGATTAATTGAAGGTTTTCAGCGATTTAAAAAACACTATTTTGGTCAGGACAGTCGTCTTTACGCCAGCATGAAAACCGGACAGCCAGCGAAAACCTTAATGGTCGGTTGTTGTGACTCTCGCGTCGATCCTGCAATTTTGACGGATTGTGATCCAGGGGATTTGTTTACCGTAAGAAATGTGGCCAATCTGATACCACCTTGTGAACTTGATGGCCTGCATCATGGTACCAGCTCCGCACTTGAGTTTGCGGTGAACAATTTGCAGGTCGAGAACATCATAGTCATGGGACATGCTAACTGCGGGGGTATAAGAGCGTTATGGGAAGATGATGGACAGCAAAACTCCAAGTTTATCCATCAATGGGTATCAATCGCGCAACCAGCAAAAGAGTGGGTCAAAAAGCATCATCATGGTGATGAATCTGCACAACTCAAAGCCTGTGAACAACGGGCCGTTTTAGTCTCATTGGATAATCTGATGAGTTTTGAATGTGTACAGGAACGTGTCGAAGATGGCCGGTTGACATTACACGGATGGTATTTTGATTTGGCCGCAGGTGAATTACTTTGTTTTAATTCCCAAACCGGTGAATTTGAACCGGTTCAGGAATCAACTGGTTAAGCGTTTACTGAATATCCGGAAGCTGACCTGCTGGTTGGTCTCCCATCCGGTCATTTGTATTTTCCGGTAGCGCTTCTTTCTGTTCTTTTTCAGCTGGATCAGTTTCGTTATCGTCATCAATGGTTTCGACGGTTTCTTCACCGAGGCCAATCAAGTTCAACATACTATTGAAAATGCCTGTTTTCTGTTCGGTGAGAGGCACCACAACATTGGTATCGGTGCGCTGATCTTCCGTTAATTGAATGTTTTCAACAATACGGGTGTTACCGTCAATATAATCAAGTGTTTCGGCTTCATCAAAATACAATGTAATCCGCCGTTGCTCACGAGAACCATTTCCCGGATGAAAACTGTAAATATAATCCCAACGGTTTGGATGGAATACATCAATTAACATCGGCGTTCCCATCACAAATGACACCTGGCTTTTGGTCATGCCGGGCTCTAGTTTGCTGAGCATTTCCTGGGTAACCTGATTACCTTGCTGAATATCAATTCGATAAACACCCGGGATTTTATCTTTGCTACAGGCGCTGAGAGTGAGAATAACCAAGGAAAGGCTATAAATAAGCAGGCTTTTCATTTAGTATTTGTTTCTGTGTTGATGACGAAAGTGCGATGATACGCTATTCGTAACTATTCTACGAGGCAACAATAATAATGGAAAGACAAGATTTAAGAAAAGCGGGATTGAAAATTACTCTGCCACGTTTAAAGGTGCTGGAGATTCTTGAACACTCCAAACAGCGCCATTTAAGTGCTGAAGATGTTTACAAAGCCTTATTGGAAATGGGCGAAGAAATCGGCCTGGCAACTGTCTATCGTGTGCTTACCCAATTCGAAGGTGCGGGGCTGGTCTCCCGACTGAATATTGATGGTGGTCATGCGGTATTTGAATTGGAAGATGGCGCACATCATGACCATTTATTTTGCGTGAAATGTAACCGTATTATAGAGTTCTACGATGAGGTCATTGAAGAGCGGCAAAGAGCAATTGCTAAAGCAAATGGTTTTGAAATGACTGACCACAGCCTTTACATTTATGGCATTTGTAACCGCGAAGACTGCCAAAAAGAACGGTAATTAACGTTGTCCCTGATCCAGCATCTCTTCAGCATGTGAACGAGTTTTCTGGGTCAGGTTCATTCCACCCAGCATTCGGGCAATTTCTTCTATACGCTGCTCGCGATTAAGGTCGCTTATTTCAGTGTGGGTCTTGTCTTCACCCAGAATTTTCGTAACCTGTAATTGCTGATGGGCCTGCGCCGCCACCTGAGGCAAATGGGTAATGCAAATCACTTGCTGGGTAGATGCCAGTAATTTGAGATGCTGGCCAACAATTTCCGCTACGCCGCCACCAATTCCTACATCCACTTCATCAAATATCAAAGTCGGCACACTTCGCTTGCCAGCCGTGACGACCTGAATCGCCAGACTTATTCGTGCTAATTCTCCACCTGACGCAATTTTGGCTAATTCGCCTGCCGGTTGGCCGGGATTAGTACTGACTAACAGCTGAATATGATCTGCGCCATGCTCACTGAATTTGCCTTCCTCAAAAGGTCGAATAACAAATTCTATACGTCCAGCCGGGATAGCCAGTTGCTGAATAGATTCAGTAATGGTTTCTGCCAGCGGTTTTGCATGTTGCTTTCTGTTTGCACGGACTTGCGCGCACAACTCCAGGCATTGCTTTTCCAAAGAGTTCAGTTTCAGCGCCAGTTCAGTTTGGTTTTGTTGGGATTGGGAAAGGCTGTTTAACTCTTCACACAAAGCCTGATAGTGGGCTGGCAGACTTTCAATTTCGACATGGTGCTTACGCGCCAGATCATGCAAAACCGATAGCTGCGTCTCAACCGCTTCAAGCCGGGACGGATCCAGATCGGCACTGTCCAGGTAATGGCGAAGGGAAGTAGCCGTTTCATCCAGATTGATCGCCGCGCTGTTCAGAGTCTCAATAATCTCGGCAAAGCGAGGTTCATATTGCTGTAATTTTTCCAGTTCTGCCAGAGCAGAACCGATAAGGTCATACGCTGCGCCCTGATCCTGATCAAACAAGTGATGCAGAGTAGATTCACTAGTGTGAAGTAACTGGGCTGCATGAGCTAATTGTTGTTGTTCCTGCAACAACTGTTCAATGCTGCTATCTGTTAAATCTAATGGTTCCAGCTCACTGATCTGATAATTCAATAATTCCTGACGGGCCAGTTGCTGTTCAGATTGCTGACGTATTGCAGCCAGTTGTTGCTGGATTTGCAACCATTCAGCCTGAGCTTGCTTGAGGGCCTTAAGGGGGGCTTTATTATTCGCTACAATATCCAGTAACTCTCGCTGGGTTTCAGCACGTAATAAGGATTGATGTTCATGCTGGCCATGGATATCAATGCTTAATTCACTGATATTGCGAAGTTGGCTGAGCGGAACCTGGCGAGCGTTGATATAAGCTTTCGATCGCCCATCCCGGCTTATGGTCCGGCGAAGATGACATTGATCGTCATCATCCAGTTCCTGATCCTTGAGCCAGTCTTGTAATGCCGGATTGCTGCTGATATCAAAGCTGGCTTCAATTTCAGCGCGTTCACTGCCATGACGAACCATATTTGAATCAGCACGATCACCCAGAACCAACCCCAGGGCATCAACCAGAATGGATTTACCGGCCCCGGTTTCACCTGTCAGTGATGTCATACCGGATTTGAAAGTTAAGGATAAATCTTCCACGACCGCCAGTTGGCGAACAGTTAACGCAGTCAGCATGTCAGTTTTCGGCCCCATTCCAGTTTGGCACGTAAAATTGAATAATGATCATGATCTTCGAGATGCAGTAAATCAATGCGGTTAGGATGTCTTTGAATCCGGATACTATCACCGGGTTCAAGTAAATGACCTGGACGTCCGTCACAGGTAACCATCGCAGTCGTAATGTTTTTTTCACTCAATGTGATATCGATGACACTGCTTGCTGCAATAACTAAGGGCCGGTTACTGAGGGTATGTGGACAGACGGAGGTTAGTACCATCGCATCCAGATCCACATCAAGAATAGGACCGCCAGCTGACATCGCATAAGCAGTTGAACCTGTCGGTGTGGCTATAACCAGTCCATCAGCGCGTTGGCTATTTAAAAACCGGCCGTTAATGTGGGTTTCAAACTCAATCATATGCAGGCTTTGGTGAGAATGCACTACCACATCATTCATGGCGATACAGATTGGCTGTTCCGCGTTATTCAGATGCGCTTGTAGTAAAAAACGACTGTCATGACGATAGTGGCCATCCAGAATCCGGGTTAACTGGGATTGCAGGTTGGTAAGCGTCACATCTGCTAAAAAACCCAGTCGCCCCACATTAATTCCGACGATGGGTAAATCAAAGCCAGCTAATGCTCTTGAGGCTGAGAGCATGGTGCCGTCACCACCAATGGCGATCGTCAGATCACATTTTGACGGGAAATCGGCAATTGAAATCACCTCAAGGCCAGGTAAAAAACTCATTGGCTCATTACTTAATACCTTTAAAGCCCGGGAGTGCAGGAATTCACTGACTTGAATTACGGCCGATTCCAACACAGGATCATCTTTGCGGATAAACAGACCGATACGTTTAAATGTATTATTTATCATCGAATTTGCATTTGAGTTTTATCAAAAATAGTCTGCTGATGGTAATGGTTTTGTCATCAAATCCAAAGCAAAATTGCCTGCTTAATAAAAACTCTTGGAACGCTTCTATCTCTGAGCCCTATAGATGCTAGAATATGTCGATTTAATCCAATCAATCAATGAGGATACACATGGCGACTGAACGTACATTGTCAATTATCAAACCGGACGCGGTAGCAAAAAATGTTATAGGCGAGATTTACTCACGCTTTGAGAAAGCCGGTCTTTCTGTTGTAGCTGCCCGCATGGTGCATCTTACACAACAGCAAGCGGAAGGTTTTTATGCTGAACATAAAGCACGTCCGTTTTTTGGTGATTTAGTGAGCTTTATGACTTCTGGTCCTGTGATGATCCAGGTTCTGGAAGGTGATAATGCTGTGATGACTCACCGCGATTTGATGGGTGCAACTAATCCTGCTGATGCAGCACCAGGCACTATTCGTGCAGATTTTGCGCAAAGCATCGATGAAAACGCAGTTCACGGTTCAGATTCAGCTGAAAGTGCCGCACGAGAAATTGCCTACTTCTTCACTGACGATCAATTGTGCGCTCGCACACGCTAGTCTTTAACTGATGGCAACCGCATTGACCAATCTGCTTGGTCTGGATCTGAAAGGTCTGGAAGGGTTTTTCATCGAAATCGATGAGAAACCCTTTCGTGCGCGCCAGCTTTTACAATGGATTCATCAATATCGCGTTACTGATTTTGCTCAGATGAGCAATTTAAGTAAAACCCTGCGCGAAAAACTGAGTCAAATTGCCGAAATACGTGTACCGGAATTACTACACGAACATATATCCACTGATGGTACCCGCAAATGGATCATCAAAATGGATGGTGATAATTCGATTGAAACGGTGTTTATTCCTGAAAACGGACGAGGCACGTTATGTGTGTCTTCTCAAGTGGGATGTGCATTGACTTGTACCTTTTGTTCCACTGGGCAACAAGGTTTTAATCGTAATCTCAGTGCCGCTGAAATTATTGCTCAACTATGGATTGCCAATGAAGCCTTAGGCAAAGATCCGAAAGGCAATCGAATGGTGACCAATGTCGTGATGATGGGCATGGGTGAGCCGCTGACTAATTATACTAATGTCATTACCGCGATGAATCTGATGCGAGATGATCTGGCCTACGGTATTTCCTGGCGGCGACTTACATTGAGTACCTCTGGTGTGGTGCCGATGATTGATCGATTGAAAGAAGACTGTCATGTCAGTCTGGCCATTTCATTGCATGCTGCTAATGACAAGTTACGCAGCGAGATTATTCCGTTAAACGATAAATACCCGATTGCTGAATTATTGGCTGCTTGCAAACGTTATGTGACAGGTGAGCAATTGCGCCGGCATATCACTGTTGAATATGTCATGCTCGCTGGTATCAATGATTCAGAACAGGATGCACGGGATTTAATTCGAATTTTAAAAGGCATCCCCAATAAAATTAATCTTATACCGTTTAATCCATTTCCAGGCACCGATTATCAGTGTTCATCCCGAAATGTCATTAATCGTTTTAAAGAACAATTGATTGCTGCCGGTCTGGTCGCGACTGTACGAAAAACCCGTGGTGATGATATTGTGGCAGCCTGTGGTCAATTGGCTGGCGAAGTTCAGGATAAAACTCGTCGCACTCAGAAATTAGCTGAACGGGAGGTTGTGTTCGTCCGATGAAATCATATTTACAAATAGGTTTTCTGGCGACCTCAATCATGGTGCTCACTGCATGTGCTACAACAGGACCACGTGAACACATTGCGCCTGATCCTAAAGCTGCTGAATTGAATATGCAGTTGGGCTTAAGTTATCTGCAACGTGGTGATTACGAAATCGCCATGGAAAAACTGGATAAAGCACTTAAACAAAACCCGAATTTACCAAGTGCTCATAACACTATCGCTCTGCTTTATCAGCGCTTGGGTGAAAATGAAAAGGCCGAAAAACATTTTAAAGAAGCTGTCAGTAGGTCGCCACAGTATTCTGAAGCACAGAATAACTATGGCGTTTTTCTGTGCCAACAAGGTCAATATGAAGAAGCAGAGAAGCGTTTTTTAAAAGCTGTTGAAAACCCGCTTTATCAAAGTGCGGCAATGGCATTTGAAAATGCCGGTCTGTGTACCAGAGAAATTCCGGATTTGGTTAAGGCTGAATCCTATTTCAGACGAGCCTTACAGATTAACCCTAACCTGAGTAAATCATTAATGGGTATGGCAGATCTGAGCTATGAGCAAAAAAATTACATGCAAGCCCGGGCTTATGTTCAGCGTTTCAACAGTGTATCGCCCTGGACTCCCCAGTCGTTACTGACAGCGATTAAAACTGAGTCAAAACTGGGTAATGAGGATGCCGTATCCAGTTATAAATTAATTATGCGAGCCCGGTTCCCGGATTCCGATGAAATGCGTATGGTCAATGAAGGTATTTAACATTTATGACTGAGAGTCATACAGAAGAACCGAGTGTTGTTTCATCATCAGTTGATGTTGGCAAACGTTTACGTGATGCTCGGGAAGCAAAAAAAATCTCTGTTACAGATGCTGCAGCTCAACTGAGAGTAACTCGAGATGCCATTGTACATCTGGAAGAGCAAAACTGGGATAGATTGCATGGACGAACCTATGCCCGGGGGTATTTTTTGAGTTATGTAAAGTTCCTGGGGCTTCCGCAGGATGAAATGCTTGCAGGGTTCAATATAGAGTTTAGCGAGAATGAGAGCCGAAGCCCATCGGTCGCCCCCATTCAACAAATTAAACCAGCAAAATCAGCATTTCCATGGCTGCCATTAATTTTGTTGATCATTGTTGCTGTCGGAGCTTGGTTTGCCTATCAACAATGGCAAACCCATCAGGTTAACAGTCTGGCTGAGGAATTACCCAGTCAACCGTTTATCGAACCAGTAGAAGAACAACAAAGCGAGGAGAGCAGTGACGACTCCATACCAATAATTGAATCAAATGCTGAGCAGTTCACAAATGCTGATCAGCCGCCATTATTGAACGAAGTGGATGAGTCGCTGACAGCTTCTGAGCCTGGTTTAGCAGAACAATCATCTACGACAATTGAACTAATGGAAAACGAAGCGGCTGAGCCGTCAACTGTCGTCGATGCAAACCAAAAAGACCTCATCATTGGTATCAACTCAGACTGCTGGGTTGAAGTTCGTGATGCCAATCAGCAGGTATTGATTAGTCGGGTAGTCAGGGGCGGGAACACTGTTGAATTGACTGGGACCACGCCTTTTCAGGTCTCACTGGGACAGGCCAATGCCGCCTCAGTCAGATTTGATGGTGAGATTATTGATGTCTCTGAATATACACGCGGAAATGTAGCTCGCTTTACTTTGGGAGGAGACTCGTAATGCATACGCCTTCACCTATTAAGCGTCGAAAATCCAGGCAAATCATGGTGGGAAATGTTCCGGTTGGCGGTGACGCGCCGATTGCCGTGCAAAGGATGACCAATACCGAAACAACTGATGTTGCTGCGACGGTTGATCAAATCCAGCGTTTGCAAAAAGTAGGTGCTGATCTGGTTCGTGTTTCTGTACCGTCCATGGATGCTGCTGAAGCATTTGGCGCGATTCGTAAACAAGTGGATATTCCGTTAATCGCCGATATTCATTTTGATTACAGGATTGCCCTGCGTGTAGCGGAACTGGGCGTCGATTGTTTGCGTATCAATCCAGGCAACATCGGTCGCGAAGATCGGGTCCGTGCGGTTGTGGATAAAGCGCGTGATTTTGGTATTCCAATTCGTATTGGTGTAAACGCGGGGTCACTGGAAAAAGAATTACAAAAAAAATATGGTGAACCCACGCCAGAAGCATTGGTTGAATCAGCCTTAAGACATATCGATATTCTGGATCGGCTGAACTTTCCTGATTTTAAAGTCAGTTTGAAAGCATCAGATGTGTTTATGACAGTTCATGCCTATAGACAATTAGCAGATCAGATTGAACAACCTTTGCATTTGGGTATTACAGAAGCAGGCAGCCTGCGCAGTGGTGCCGTTAAATCCGCAATTGGTCTGGGAATGTTATTGGCTGAAGGTATTGGTGATACCATTCGCGTCTCTTTGGCAGCTGATCCGATCGAAGAAATTCGTGTTGGGTTTGATATTCTGAAAAGTCTGCGAATCCGCAGTAAAGGCATTAATCTGATTGCCTGCCCATCCTGCTCCAGACAGGAGTTTGATGTTATCTCGACCGTGAATGCACTTGAAGCTCGTTTGGAAGATATTATCGAGCCAATGGATGTTGCTGTCATTGGTTGTGTGGTGAATGGTCCGGGAGAAGCAAAAGAGGCTGCAATCGGTTTGACAGGTGGTTCACCAAATCTGCTGTACCGCGATGGAAAACCACACCATAAATTAGATAACGAATCATTGGTCGATCAGCTGGAAAAAGAAATTCGTCAGCGGATAGCCATGCGCAGTGATCAACCCGAAAAAGTAATTCCGATAAAGGACATAAGCTAAAGGTGGCAGAGATTATCCGTTCTGTCCGGGGAATGAACGACATTCTTCCGGAAATGACGCCGTATTGGCAATCAGTGGAAACCAGCCTTAAAAAGGTGCTTGATGGCTATGGCTATCAGGAAATCAGGTTACCCATTCTGGAAAAGACCGAATTGTTCAAACGCTCTATCGGAGAAGTTACTGACATCGTTGAGAAGGAAATGTATACCTTTGACGACCGCAATGGTGACAGCCTGACCTTGCGGCCTGAAGGCACGGCCGGATGCGTCAGGGCCGCTATGGAGCATGGTATGTTCCAGCAGCAGCAACGTCTCTGGTATATGGGACCAATGTTTCGTCATGAACGCCCACAGAAAGGCCGGTATCGTCAATTTCACCAATTAGGCGTTGAAGCTTATGGTTTCAGCGGTCCTGATATTGATGCGGAAATGATTCTGTTAACAGCACGTTTATGGAAAACTCTGGGGGAGAAAGATATTTCTTTGCAGATCAATTCGCTTGGAAGTACTGACGCTCGACTCAATTATCGTGAAAAACTGGTTGAGTATTACCAGGATAATTATTCACAACTTGATGAAGACAGTCAGCGACGATTAGTCAGTAATCCGTTACGTATTCTGGATAGTAAAAATCCCGCGATGCAGGCGCTTAATGACGCGGCACCCAAACTGATAGATTATCTGGATGCGGAATCTGCCGGGCATTTTGAGCAATTGTGTACTACCTTACGAGCAGCAGGCATTGCGTTTGAGATAAATTCGCGACTGGTTCGAGGGTTGGACTATTATGGCAAAACCGTTTTTGAATGGGTGACCGATCAGCTGGGAGCGCAAGGCACCGTCTGCGCCGGAGGACGTTATGATGGTCTGATCGAACAGCTGGGTGGTAAAGAGTCCACTGCTATCGGTTTTGCCATTGGTCTAGAACGTCTTATTGCATTGCTGGAAGCAGGAGGGGCTTTACCTGAAACGGTATCTCCTGATGTATATCTGGTTGCCGTTGGTGAAGCCGCAGCAGCGCAATCCTTGCTGCTGGCAGAAAGCCTTAGGGACCAGCTTCCCCAACTTCGCTTGATTAGCCACTGTGGTGGTGGTAGTTTTAAAAGCCAATTCAAGCGGGCTGATCGCAGTGGAGCGCGCTGGACCTTGATTTTGGGGGAGGAGGAAATGGCGCAGCAAATCATTGGCGTGAAAACCATGGCAACAGGTGAGCAACAAACCTTGCCCTGGTCTGAACTCGCGACTTTTCTTTCTGAATCAAAGCTCAATAACCGTTAACAAAAATAAGTAGAAATATGACGCCACTAAATATCGCCGAATGGCAATCATTGGATAGACATTATTCTGATATCAAGTATCTGTCGATGCGTGAGCAATTCGTACTTGATTCGGGACGTTTTGAGCGGTTTTCAATTCGCTCAGGTGATTTGTTATTGGATTATTCCAAAAATCGTATTACTCAGGAAACCATTGAGAAGCTGATCGCCCTGGCAGAAGCAGTAAAAGTAGAGTCCTGGATTGAACGCATGTTTTCTGGTGAGCAGATAAATCACACAGAAGGGCGTGCCGTATTGCACACGGCATTACGCAATCGAGCCAATACGCCTGTTTTGGTGGATGGTGAAGATGTGATGCCACAGGTAAATGCCGTTCTCGATAAGATGGCTGCCTTTTGTGAGCAGGTTCATAGTGGTAAGTGGGTGGGTTTCAGTGGCAAAAAAATTACCGATATTGTAAATATTGGTATTGGCGGTTCGGATCTTGGCCCAGCTATGATCTGTGATGCGCTGGAGCCTTATGGTATTGATGGTCTTGAGGCGCATTTTGTTTCTAATGTTGATGGTACTGATCTCAGTACTACGCTGGAAAAACTGAATCCTGAAACGACCCTGTTTATTGTTGCTTCAAAAACCTTTACGACTCAGGAAACCATAACCAACGCTCAGTCTGCGCGGAATTGGTTTCTCAAAGTTGCCACACAGGCAGATGTCGCTAAACATTTTGTTGCTGTCTCTACCAATGCCAAAGAAGTTGCCAGATTTGGCATTGATACGGCCAATATGTTTGAGATCTGGGACTGGGTTGGCGGCCGATATTCATTGTGGAGTGCCATTGGCTTACCGATTGCACTGTATGTCGGTATGGATAATTTTATTCGTCTGCTGGAAGGTGGACATGAAATGGATAACCATTTCCGCAGTAAACCATTAGCCGAAAATATCCCGGTTATCATGGGCATGCTGGGAATCTGGTATATCAATTTCTTTAATGCCCAAACGCATGCCATTGTACCGTATGACCATTCATTAGCCCGTTTCCCGAATCATATGCAGCAATTGGATATGGAAAGCAACGGCAAGTTTATTAACCGGCAGGGTGCCCGCATCAGTTATAAAACCGGACCGGTTATCTGGGGGACGCCCGGAACTAATGGTCAGCATGCCTATTTTCAGTTGATTCATCAGGGAACACAGTTAATACCGGTGGATTTTGTATTGCCGGTTAATAGTCATTACCCCGAATGTGATCATCAGTCTATTCTGCTGGCCAATGGCCTGGCGCAAGCTGAAGCCCTAATGAAGGGGAAAAGTGCCGAAGAAGTCAGGGAAGAGCTGATTAAAGAAGGTTATGAAGGCAAAACGCTGGATGCATTATTACCCCATAAAGTCTTTCCGGGAAATCGTCCAAGTAATGTGTTGTTATTTCCTAAATTGACACCGGAAATGCTTGGACAGCTGGTTGCACTCTATGAACATAAAGTGTTTGTACAAGGGGTAATCTGGAATATCAATTCGTTTGATCAGTGGGGCGTTGAACTTGGCAAGCAACTCGCAAAAGCCATTCTGCCCGACTTACAGGGCAATGCCGATATTTCCGTACATGATAGTTCCACAACTGAACTTATCAAAATGATCCGTACTTTACGTCAGTAATAGTATTCAGCGGCTCGTGTCATACGAGCCGCATGCTGCTTCAATGTTTCTTGCGAATAATGAGTCCTGCTAACGGCGGCAAATTTACGACAATTGAATAAGGTCTTTCCGACCATTCAGTTGGTTCACTATTAACTAGCGGACTGACGGGATAATTGCTGCCAGAGTAATATTCCGAATCTGAGTTGATGACCACTTCGTATTCACCTGCTTCCGGTACGCCAATGCGATAATTGTCGCGCACGACAGGGGTAAAATTAAACACCGCTACCACAATAGCGTCCTGTCCACGCCGCAGAAAACTAAGCACCGAATGCTCACGATCATTACAATCAATCCACTCAAAACCATGGGCATCAAAGTCATGATAGTGAAGTGCCGGACTTTCGCAATACACTTTATTCAAATCGGTAACAATCTGTAATAAACCTTGATGCTGCGGATAGTCGAGTAAATACCATTCAAGCGATTGTTCACTATTCCATTCGCTACCCTGCCCAAATTCCGACCCCATAAATAATAACTTCTTGCCGGGATAACTGAACATAAAGGTGTAAAGCAATCGCAGATTAGCAAATTGCTGCCATTCATCCCCAGGCATTTTATAACGCATCGACTTTTTGCCATGCACAACCTCATCGTGTGAGAAGGGCAGAACAAAATTCTCTGTAAATGCATAGAGCAAACCAAAGGTCAGTTGATCATGATGGTAACGTCGATGGATGGGATCTTGTTTCATATATTCGAGAATGTCATGCATCCAGCCCATATTCCATTTCATCGAAAATCCTAGTCCGCCCATATCGGCAGGCCTTGAAACCATTGGATAAGAGGTCGATTCTTCGGCGGCGATAATACAGCCAGGATGAGACTGATGCAGAATCGTGTTCACTTCCTGGAGAAAACTAATGACTTCAAGATTTTCACGTCCGCCATGAATATTGGGTAACCATTGACCTTCTTCACGCGAATAATCCAGATACAACATTGAGGCTACGGCATCAACCCGCAGACCATCTATATGAAACTCCTCCAGCCAGAAAAAAGCACTGGATAACAAAAAGTTGCGAACTTCATTGCGTCCATAGTTGAAAATCAATGTACCCCAGTCCTGATGTTCACCACGCCGTGGATCTTCATGTTCATAGAGTGCTGTGCCATCAAAACGGGCTAAGCCGAAACTGTCTTTTGGAAAATGTCCCGGGACCCAGTCGAGTAATACGCCGATATTATTTTGATGGCATTTATCAACTAAATATCGAAAATCATCCGGTGATCCGAAACGACTGGTTGCTGCATAATACCCGGTAGTCTGGTAGCCCCATGAAATATCCAGTGGATGCTCAGTAACCGGCAACAATTCAATATGGGTAAATCCCAGTTTATTGACATATGGCACCAGTTTGTCAGCCAGTTCACGATAGCTGCAGAAACTTCCGTCACTGTGTTTTTGCCAGGAGCCAAGGTGGACTTCATACACGCTATGTGGTGTATTCAGCCACTTGGCATGTTCTCGCCCAGACATCCAGTCTTTATCCTGCCATTGATAATTGCTGTTAAACACCACTGAAGCGGTGCTGGGACGCAGTTCGGCCTGTTGACAGTATGGGTCCATTTTCAGGTGCAGACTGCCATCATGATGATTACGTATTTCAAACTTATACAGCTCACCGATATCCAGGCCAGGAATAAATAATTCCCATACGCCGGTACTGCCCCTGGAGCGCATCGGATGACATCGACCATCCCAGCGGTTAAATGTACCTACGACACTTACACGCTGAGCATTGGGTGCCCAAGTGGCAAATATGACCCCTTCGACACCATTGACTGTACGTTTGTGTGAACCCAGTATTCGATAGGCGTGCCAATGTTTACCTTCAGCAAACAGGTACAGATCATAATCTGAAATCTGTGGTGGAAAGCTGTATGGATCATAATGGCTCTGAATTTGATTTTCCGAAGTGGTACGATGAATCTGATAGGGAGATGTTAAATCATCGGAAGCACCTGTCCATTCGAAAAGATCTGTACCTTGAACTCGCTGCATAGGTAAATTGTCACCTACTGTAGCTGCCTCGGTATCAGGTAAAAAAGCCCTTACATATATCCCATTTTTTGTTGGATGACGTCCCAATACTGCAAAGGGATCATGATGTCTGGCTTCTATGATTTTAAGTTGGTCGTCTGTCAAATTTTGTTCAAAAACCATAGATATACTGTCCTATAAATATTTCTATTGCTGACCACCTTAACGATGTGGCACGCTTAAAGCCATTACAACATATTTCACTGCATAGCTGGCTGGAGAATTCAATATGCCCAAAAATAATAGTACGCGTTTTGTCAGTCGACTGACCAGGGATACTCTGGCATTGATCCTTGCAGGAGGGCGTGGCTCTCGCCTGAAGCAACTGACAGGATGGCGTGCAAAACCTGCAGTGCCGTTTGGCGGAAAATTCAGGATTATTGATTTTCCATTATCCAATTGTGTTAATTCCGGTATTCGCAGGGTGGGTGTATTAACACAATATAAAGCGCATTCACTGATTCGGCATATTCAACAGGGTTGGGGCTTTATGCGCGGTGCCCTGGGCGAGTTTGTGGAGTTACTCCCAGCCTCTCAACGTACCGAACAGGGGTGGTACACCGGTACAGCAGATGCCGTTTATCAAAACATTGATATTTTGCGAAATCATGGTCCCGAATATGTATTGATACTGGCAGGTGATCACATTTATAAAATGGATTATGGTGATATGCTGGCGGAACATGTTGCGCAAAATGCCGATATGACGATTGGCTGTATTGAGGTACCACTGGATCAGGCTAAAGCCTTTGGCGTAATGTCTGTTGATACCAATCATCGCATTGTTGCATTTAACGAAAAACCGGAAGATCCTGCTCCTATTCCAGGGCAGGATGATGTGGCATTGGCTTCGATGGGGATATACATTTTTAATGCGGGCTTTCTTTATGAACAGTTGATTAAAGATGCTGATGACCCAAGGTCCAGTCATGATTTTGGTCATGACATCATTCCGTCGTTAATAAAAAAATATAAAGTTGTCGCGTTTCCGTACAAAGATGTTCAGGGTAATGACCCAGGTTATTGGCGCGATGTAGGAACTATTGATGCTTTCTGGTCTGCGAATCTGGAGTTGATAGGCGTGACACCCGAATTAAATCTTTATGATGAAGATTGGCCGATCTGGACTCATCAGGCGCAACTGCCGCCAGCCAAATTTGTTTTCGATGATGATGACCGCCGCGGCATGGCTGTAGACTCCATGGTTTCAGGTGGCTGCATCATTTCTGGTTCCACCGTTAGACACTCTGTATTGTTTTCAAATGTCGAAGTTCACAGCTTTAGTCTAATCGAAGATAGCGTGGTACTACCGGATGTTACTGTTGGCAGGCACTGTCGCCTGAAGAAAGTTGTGCTGGATAAAGGCTGTATCGTGCCTGAAGGTACCATTATCGGGGAAGACCCCATACTGGATGCGCAACGTTATGAAGTTTCACCCAATGGTGTTGTATTAGTGACACCGGAAATGCTGGGGCAAAATTACCGTTATGTCAGATAAATTAAAAGTTGTGCTGTGCTGGCATATGCACCAGCCACAATATAGTGAACCTATGGGCGGAAGTTATCAGCTTCCATGGACCTATTTGCATGCGATAAAAGATTATGTCGATATGGCATGGCATCTGGAGCAGGTACCTGATGCCAGAGCAGTAGTAAACTTTGCTCCTACCCTGCTTGAGCAGATTGATGATTATGATCAGCAGTTGAAAGGTCGTTTCAAAGGCACGGGTTGTCTTAAAGATCCTTTGTTAATTGCCTTGGATTCACCAGTACAGCCGGCGCATATTGAAGAGCGTCAAACGATTTTAAATGCCTGCCTGCGTGCCAATGATGAAAAACTTATAGCGCCGTTTCCAGTTTTTGCAAAACTGGCAGAAATGGCTAGATGGGTATTGGAAGATAAACAACGTCTGGCTTACCTGAATGATCAGTTCCTGGTCGATATGCTGGTCTGGTATCACTTGGTGTGGATGGGTGAGTCTGTTCGACGAAATGATGTTCGCATCCAGACATTAATGAAAAAAGGGCAGCAGTTTAATTTTCATGATCGCCGACAATTGATGATTGTTATCGGTGAACTTCTGAGTGACTTGATTCCACGTTACAGACGGCTTGCAGAAGCGAAAAAAGTAGAACTATCAGTCACGCCTTATGCACATCCAATTGTACCGTTATTGCTGGATATAAATAGTACTCTTGAAGCAATGCCGGATGCCCTGCTACCACAAATCCGTCATTACCCCGGAGGTGAATCACGTACTGACTGGCACATGGAAAAAGGTTTAGCGGTATTTGAATCCTTTTTTGGGTTTCGCCCCCAAGGCTGTTGGCCATCAGAAGGTGCAGTATCAAAGCCGACAATAGAATCGATTGCCAAACATGGATTTCAGTGGACTGCCAGTGGTGAAAATGTATTAAGAAATAGTCTCAATAAAAGTGATTTGTCTGACAGTAATATTCATAAACCCTATCAGCTTGAGGGTAAAGGGCCGGCATGTTTTTTCCGGGATGATGGATTATCGGATTTAATTGGATTTACTTATACCAAATGGAGTGCTGAAGACGCCGTTAACGATTTTATTCACCATCTGACAAATATTAAAGCAACAACTGAAGGCGATCCAGATAGAGTGGTTTCTGTCATTCTGGATGGTGAAAATGCCTGGGAACACTATTCCTATAACGGTTTTTACTTTCTGCAAAGTCTGTATAAACAGCTTTCTCGGCACCCTGAGTTTGAGTTAACCACCTTTGCTGAGTGTCTGGAAAAAGGGTGTAAATCGGCCTTATTACCAGAAATGGTGGCAGGGAGTTGGGTCTATGGTACGTTTTCAACCTGGATTGGGGATGTTGATAAAAACCGTGCTTGGGATTTACTTAGCCAGGCCAAGCAGGTTTACGACACAAAAATTGCAGAAGTAGCAATTGATGATGACATGCAACAAGCTATCGACAAACAACTCGCCATTTGTGAAGGATCTGACTGGTTCTGGTGGTTTGGGGATTACAACGCTGCTGACAGTGTCAGTGATTTTGAGCGTCTGTTCAGGTTGCATTTATCGAACCTTTATCAAATGCTGGGAGTTGAAGTACCACAAATCTTGTCAGAAGTTGTATCTTCGGGAGGAGGGGAAGCCGAGCAGGGTGGCACAATGCGCCGTGGTGGTTAATTAATGAAACAGGCACATATTTTTGATCAGCGCAGGGCAGGTGTCTTAATGCATATTACCAGTTTACCGACGGGTAATTTAGGTGCAGATGCTTATCGCTTTGTAGACTTTCTGCAACAAGCCGGGGTAACTATCTGGCAGATGCTGCCGCTAGGGCCGACTCATGAAGATGGATCGCCTTATCAATGTTTATCGGCACATGCCGGCAATAACAAGTTGTTGTGTGTTGACTATATTCAAGCTCAAGCCTGGATTAAGACAGAAGAACTAGCAGGTAAAAAAATCTTCACTATTGTTGCGAATGCTTATAAGCAATTTGTTGAGAATAGTACTGAAACCGATAAACTGGCGTTTAATAATTTTTGTCAGCAACAGGCCTTTTGGCTGGAAGACTATATTTTATATCGGGAGCTTCGCAATCTGAATCATGCATTGCCTTGGTATGACTGGCCACCCGAGTTTCGGGATCGTGAACCAGCTACGCTAAAATCGCTTAGTGAACAACGTTCAGAATCATTGAACATACGTCGTTTCGAACAATTTCTCTTTTTCCAGCAATGGCATAATTTAAAAAACTATGCGAATCAACATCACGTTAAATTGTTTGGTGATATGCCCATTTTTGTTGCTCATGACAGTGCTGATGTATGGGCTGCGCCGGAATTATTTACTTTAGATGAAAATGGACAGGCTACAAAGGTAACCGGTGTTCCGCCAGATTATTTTTCCGCGACAGGGCAACGTTGGGGTAATCCGCTTTATGACTGGCAGGCACATCTTGATGAAAATTTCGACTGGTGGGTAAAACGTTTATCCACTCAACTGGAATTATTTGATTTAATTCGAATTGATCATTTCAGAGGCTTTGAAGCATGTTGGGAGATTCCAGCCAGTTGTGAAACTGCAATAGAGGGAGATTGGGGTAAAGCACCCGGTGAGGCATTATTCAAAAAGCTGCTATCGGTTTTTGGCGAACTTCCTTTAGTTGCCGAGGACTTAGGTATCATAACTGAAGAAGTAACGGCTTTACGTGAACAGTTTGCGATGCCGGGTATGAAAATTCTGCAATTTGCCTTTGGCGGAGACGCTGATAATCCCTATCTTCCTCATCAACATTGTAAGGATAGTATTACTTATACAGGTACACACGATAATAACACCAGCTTGGGATGGTACCGGGAGATTGAAGAAAGTACCCGACAACACTTGCATGAATATATCGGGCCGAGTGATGAAGCAATGCCATGGTTGTTGATTCGAGTTGCTTTGAAATCCGTTTCTCAGCTTGCTGTTATTCCTTTGCAGGATTTATTCGAGCTTGAAGGTGAGCATCGTATGAATGTTCCCGGAACTCTGGATGGCAACTGGAAATGGCAGTTTGAATGGAGTATGGTTCCAAAAGATTGTACTGATCGATTAAGACACCTGAATCAAACTTATGGACGCATCATTCATGAATAATTCAGATGATTATTATTACAGTGAGTCCCATGTTTGGCTTGAAGAGCAGAGTACAGGCCTTTATACACTTGGTATCACAGAGCATGCCCAAAACAGTCTGGGAGATATTGTTTTTGTTGAATTGCCTTCCGAAGGCCAGCAATTTGCTGCTGGCGAAGGATGTGCCGTGATTGAGTCAGTAAAGTCAGCCTCAGACGTGATTATGCCTATTTCAGGTGAAATTATTGCTATTAATCAGCAGTTAGTGGATATGCCTGAACTAATTAATCAAGAACCTTTTAATAATGGTTGGATTGTGCGTTTTCGTTCCGAGGTTCCAATTGATGAAATTGCAGCAGAGTTAATGTCTGCTATTGATTATGAAGCCTTCTTAGACCAGTAAACTGCACCTAATATGCTTGGGCTCTGTGCGCCTGTAACATAACGTAAATCAAGCGCGTTTTGATGTATGGTTTGTTCGGCAAGCCATGCAAATGCAACGGCTTCAACCCATTGAGGATCCAAACCGATTGCTGCTGTAGTCGTTACCTCGATGTTATCCAGAGCGATTTGTAATTGTTGCATTAAAGCTGTATTTCTCGCTCCTCCCCCACAGACATAGACTTTATCCGTTTGTCTGGCGTATTGATGAATCGCATCAGTAATGGTTGATACAGTAAATGCCAGTAAAGTTGCCTGTATATCCTGAGCATTTACATCTTCACATTTTGCCATGATCAATTGCTGCTTTAACCAGTTTTGATTAAATAATTCACAACCCGTACTTTTGGGAATTTGTCTGTCAAAATAAGGATCAGACTTTAATTGCATCAGTAACGTTTGGTTAATTTCACCACCCTCAGCCCACTTTCCCTCATTATCAAATAGAAGGCCTTGATGTTTTTGAATCCAGGAATCCATAAGCGTATTTCCTGGTCCGGTATCAAATCCTTGGAGAGGGCTACCGCTATCCGCTGGCAATATACTGATGTTGCTTATACCACCAATATTCACAATAACGCGATTTTCGTTATCTGAACGAAACATAGCTGCATGAAAGGCAGGAGCTAACGGGGCCCCTTGACCGCCATTGACAATATCTTTTTGGCGGAAATCACAAATCGTTGTAATCCCCGTTTTTTCAGCAATAACATTGCCATTGCCAATTTGCATGCTAAACGGATAATTTGAATCAGGTGAGTGTAATACTGTTTGACCATGACAGCCGATGGCATCAATTTGATGTATCGTAGTGGTCGCTGAGGAAGTTAGCAGGCTCAGAATAGCATCAGCATATGCATGGCCAAGTTCAATATCTAATGCACCCAGTTGGGAGAGCTGACAGCGTTGAGAGTTAATCAAATCTTTCAATGCTTTTTGCAGTTCAACAGAAAAAGCTGTCGAGTGATGAGCGATTAATTTCGACGGCTCTGTTGGCGATGTTTCGATTAATGCAACATCAATTGCATCAAGACTAGTGCCTGACATCACACCGATGTAAAAGCCCATTTCTGTATTAATTAATCTTGGCGTAATGCCAGGGTTGGGACTTGTAAGTTGTCTAAACTGGCAAGTAGTGGTTGGGCAAGCGTCTTGAATTGCGCCAAATATTGACTTGGAATAGGTTCTGCTTTGGGCAAAGCGACGGTTAATGGATTTTTATGAACACCATCTACCCGAAATTCATAGTGCAAATGTGGCCCGGTAGCCAGGCCACTGCTACCAATATAGCCAATAATTTCACCTTGTCTCACACGTTGACCGACACGAATGCCTTTTTTGTACTTTGACATATGAGCAAAAAGTGTTGTGTAACGTCCACCATGTGACAGGATAACAGTACGGCCATAACCACCTTTAGTACCAACAAAGTCGACTTTACCATCACCGGTTGCCAGGATTGGTGTTCCGGTTGCGGCGGCGTAGTCAACACCGCGATGAGGACGGTTGGTTTGTAATACGGGATGTTTACGATTAGGGTTAAAGCCTGAACTTATACGTGAAATTGGCACTGGAGTTCGCGTAAAGGCCTTACGCATACTGTCGCCATTTGGTGTGTAGAAACGACTTTCACCGTTATTATCAGTGAAACGGATAGCACGGAAGGTTTTACCCCGATTGGTGAATTCTGCTGCCAGAATGTCACCATCAGCAATTTTTTCACCGTCTAGGAAGTTTTCATTATAAATGACTTTGAAGCTGTCACCCTGACGTAAATCCAGTGCAAAATCGACATCCCAGCCAAAAATATGGGCCATTTCCATAATTAATCTGTCTGACATGCCCGCTTTTTGTCCATCGACGAATAATGAACTTTGAATTTCGCCTGCAACCAGTTGACGTTGCTTATCGAGTTCACGTTCAACGACAGCTGTTTCAAAACCATTTCCAGTAGACGTTAAGGTTAACGTTTTCATCGGATTTAACTGTAATTGAAGCTGCTTAAGCACTAAGTTTTGATCAGTGTCGGTTATTGTTCCAAATCGAAATATTTGACCCGGCCGAAGGTTGAGAAGCGCTTTGGCATCGTCACCAGCCGTCTGAGCAACGTTATAAACATCACGGGCACTTAAGCCAGCTTTTGGAAAGATTAAAGAAAGGTTATCGCCAGATTTTACTTCGATTTCTTGCCAGCTAAGCTCGTCAGATGTGGATATTGCAGTGTTTTCTTCATTTGGGGTGAGAGCATCGTTTATGATAGAAATTTCTGTTTCTAGGGCAGGGGGGCTTTGTTGGTTAAGATGCAGGCGCTCGATTTCAGCAGATTCATCCGAAGAGATATCAGATTGAACTGGTTGAACGGTCTCGTTAATGTTGGAATCAAAAGGATCAGGTTGTACTGCAACGGACTTTGAGGGTAGAGAAATGATTGATTGATCTGACGCTGTTGTACTTTCGCTGCCTGCAGGCATATTTGGTAAGGCGACGGATTGGGTTTGATTGGTTGTTGCACTGGGTTCGCTTGTTGCAAGCACAATGCCCGTTATAAAAATACCGGTTAAAGCCATTAAGGATAAGATTGCAATATGTCTATTTTTGTGGGGAGACAGCGATTCAGATTTGAATAACTTTGATTGATGTGATGAGCTCAGAAGTCTATTACGTTTCTTCATGGGCATTCCCCGTTTATAGTAAATTCGTGCAATTCTCTCAGCATTTGCCCAGAATTGAAACCCCTCGGAGGCAAGATCTTGTGTTATATTGCCCGCCAATTTTTATAGTGCGGAGAACGATGATGAGAACTGTGCAAGAAACTTTGGCAGAAATCCGTCGTGGAGCAGAAGAAATTCTGGTCGAAAAAGAGTTAATCGAAAAGCTGGAAAGTGGTAAACCACTTCGTATTAAAGCTGGTTTTGACCCTACAGCTCCAGACTTGCATCTTGGTCATACGGTGTTACTCAATAAGTTACGCCTTTTTCAGGATTTAGGGCATGAAATCCTATTTTTGATCGGCGATTTTACCGGAATGATTGGTGATCCAACCGGCAAAAATGTGACGCGTCAGCCATTAACGCCAGAACAAGTGCAGCTGAATGCGGAAACATACCAACAGCAGGTATTCAAAATTCTGGATCCTGAACGGACTCAAGTAGTTTTCAATTCGCATTGGATGAACGAGTTGTCTTCTGCCGATATGATTCGACTGGCTTCTCACCATACTGTTGCACGCATGTTAGAGCGTGATGATTTTCATAAGCGGTATACAACTGGCCAATCCATTGCCATTCATGAGTTTTTGTATCCTTTAATTCAAGGATATGACTCAGTTGTGCTAGATGCTGATGTGGAATTGGGTGGAACGGACCAGAAATTTAACCTGCTTATGGGGCGCGAGTTACAAAAAGCTTACGGGAAATCACCACAATGCGTTCTGACGATGCCGCTTCTGGTTGGGTTGGATGGTGTGCAGAAAATGTCCAAATCTTTGGGTAACTATATTGGTATAGATGAAAGTCCTAAAGATATCTTTGGCAAACTTATGTCAATTTCGGATGAACTGATGTGGCGTTACATTGAATTGCTCAGTTTTAAATCGTTAGAAGAAGTCGCTGATTGGAAACAATCAGTAGCAGAGGGACGTAATCCCATTGAAATTAAAAAGTTATTTGCTGAGGAAATTGTTGCACGTTTTCATGGCGAAGCTGCTGGACCACAAGCTCGTCAGGACTTTGAAAATCAATTCAAAAAAGGTGAAGTCCCTGATGATATTGCGGAAGTTACCCTTACCGTTGGTTCTGAAGGTATGCCGATAGCCAATGTCCTTAAAGAAGCCGGGCTGACAAGCAGTACCTCAGATGCGATGCGTATGATCCAGCAGGGGGCTGTAAAAATTGACGGCGAAAAAGTAGATGATAAATCTTTGTTGATTAAAGCCGGTATCGTAGGCGTGTTTCAGGTAGGTAAACGTAAGTTCGCTCGTATTATTACCAA
>NZ_DCSO01000100.1:525-1858 GCF_002325665.1 Methylophaga sp. UBA1464 | reverse complement strand
TTATTACCAACTGATCCTGTTTAGCGGGAGCATTTATCAGCTTACGTAATTCAGACAACTTGCCGACCGCAGCGCTTACAATTTTTTGTGTTTGAATCGTCATCAAAAGTAGTGCGAAATATAATGACAGCAGCTTTGCCAAAGCCATAACTGGTTACTAAAAGACTCGAATATAAATAGACATTAAAAGTAGTAAACAAGATCCCCGTAGGTATATAGGTTTCTGATAGCGGATCCAATACAGGAAACATTGCATACAATAAAAAAAGACTGGAATTGGTAAATGCTCCCGTTACCATCGCCCAGCGAACATGCCATGGCAATCCAATCCTTGCAGCATAAAACCCCAGAATCAAAGCACTCATTAATAAAAAGTCTATGTGAGCCTGCAACACTCGCATAGGTTTACCAGGAAATAAAGTCTCCAGAAAGCCAATCTGATTATAGATACCCACGAGTGACCAGGCCAGTAATAAAGCCATCAATATCCATAAGCAGGCCCCTCTTATCAGCACCACATTTCCGGCGTGGTTATCATTCTGTTTCATACTCTCTCCTGTTATTATTCTGAAATACAACAACAGTATGCCGAGCTTAAAATGAGTATTCTTTTCTCTAACGGCAGAGATCCTTGTACATTTGGGTGATGAGTTATGACAAACGCACTGATTACTCCCGCTGGCCAGAGAGCTGATGGTCGTGATTCGCTTGTTCGTCTCGGAGGGCAGCGTTTTTGCACGGAGCAACAACCCAGCGCTCAGCGGGTAGAGTGGCTGAAAGAAGTCATTGGCCGGGAATATGCTAACGTCGATATTAAACCGCCCAAGGATATGGTGTTATTCAATGATATGTTGATTTATCCCTGGCAAGAAGGTGTGCGGTTGTCACCTATCCAATCTAACGCAATTACACTGGAACGATTACCTCAAGAACCTTCTCAGGCCAGTCAAGACTGCTATTTCATGGTCGTGCTTACTTCCGGAAAATACAAGTTGGAACAGGGCGGGAGAGAAGTTTTTCTTAAACCAGGTGAAATGACGATTTATGACGCGACAGAGCCGCACAGAATTACCATTCCAGAAGCTTTTTCCAAGATATTGATTTCTATCCCCCGCAAGATTCTGGATCCACGGCTAAATAATATTGGAAGAATTACGGCTACCCGGATTCCTTCGGCTGAAGGTATTGGAGCACTCACCAGCAGTCTTATTCAATCTACAGTTAAACAACTGGAACAATTTTCCAAACCTACGTTTCAGTCATTATCGCAGCCAGTGGTTGATATGTTGACCTTGTCACTAGGGCAGGTTGTTGAGAATAAACTGACAACAAC
>NZ_DCSO01000100.1:0-381 GCF_002325665.1 Methylophaga sp. UBA1464 | reverse complement strand
ACAGGCTTATCGAAACGTTATCTCAACAACTTATTCAACGAAGAAAATACCTCGCTGATGCACTTTCTGACAGAACAGAGATTAGAGTCGTGCCGACACTGTCTGGCAAGCGCCTTTTATGCTCACCTGTCTGTCACCCAGATTGCTATGCAATATGGTTTTAACAATATGTCCCATTTCAGCCGGATTTTTAAAAAATATTACGGGTATGCACCTAGGGCATATCGTCAACTATTTACCAATTTCTAGACTTGGCAGCACCAAAGTAAGTAAAAATTTACCTCTCGCCTATCGCACGTATTGTCATAATGACCAAAAAAACGACTGAATGGGGAGTGGTTAATGAGTAAGTTTTAATTATTTAATCAGTATTTTTCTTAT
>NZ_DCSO01000010.1:0-3083 GCF_002325665.1 Methylophaga sp. UBA1464 | reverse complement strand
CCCGATGCGGTGCATCGGGCGTTTTAATCGAAATAAGTGTCAACTTATTTCAGGACAAGACATTAAGCACTTTCCACTTTGACACTGTAACCGCAATCTTTCTGCGGGCAGACTTTTTCAGTACCTTTACTCTTGGTGGTTTTGATACTCAAAATCGGCCAATTACAATTAGGGCAAGGCTCGGCAACCGGCTCATTCCATATCGCATAATCACAGGTTGGGTATTCCGAACAGGAATAGAACACTTTGCCGCGTCGTGATTTACGGGTAAGGATCTCACCTTTTTTACACTTCGGACATTCAACACCGGTTTTATCCGGTTGTTCTAATGATTCAATATGCTTGCATTTAGGATAACTGCTGCAGCCGATAAATTTGCCGTATTTACCTGTGCGAATCCATAAGTCCGAATCACATTTAGGGCATTTACGTCCTTCAACAACTTCAGGTTCACTTGCAGTAGTTTCTTCACCATCAATATTGCGGGTGTAATCACACTCCGGATAGCCAGTACAGCCGATAAATCGACCACTACGCCCCAACCGGCTGGATAGTTTTTTACCGCACTTGGGGCAGTCTTCGTCTAACAGCTCCTGGGTCACATCGCTGCGCTGGACTTCTTTATCCTTAGTTTCAACCTGCTCTTTAAACGGGCCCCAGAAGTTGCGTAATAGAGGAATCCACTCTGCCTCACCACGTGACACCGCATCCAGATCGTCTTCCAGTTTGGCAGTAAAGTCATAATCCACATAGCGGGTAAAGTGTTCAACCAGAAACTTGCCGACGACTCTTCCCACATCAGTGGGATGAAAACGCTTCGTTATCAATTCGACATATTCACGTTGCAGCAAGGTGGATATAATGCTGGCATAAGTCGAAGGCCGACCAATATCGTGTTCTTCCAGACTGCGTACCAGACTGGCTTCACTGTATCTCGGTGGTGGCTCAGTAAAGTGTTGTTCCGGTCGAATAGCGACCAGATCAACCACCTCGCCAACTTCCATGGGCGGCAGAATATTTTCGTCCTTATCGCCTTTGGTATCGTCTTTACCCTCAAGGTAAACGCTCATAAAGCCGGGATTCACCACGGTAGAGCCATTAGCGCGGAACGTATTGCCTTTGCCACAGCCTAAATCCACAGCAACGGTATTCAAGGTTGCATGAATCATCTGACTGGCCAGGGTGCGCTGCCAGATCAGGTTATACAGTTTGTGCTGATCGACGGATAAATATGCCTTCATTTCATCCGGTGTACGCAGCACCGATGTCGGCCGGACAGCCTCATGCGCTTCCTGTGCATTTTTGGATTTGGTTTTATATTCCTGTGGTTTACTCGGCACTGATTTGGCGCCATAACGCTGACCGATAAACATGCGGATTTCTTCAATCGCCTCTGCTGCCAGAGACACCGAGTCGGTACGCATATAGGTGATTAAACCTTCCGCACCCTCGCCAGTATCCACACCCTCGTATAATTGCTGGGCAACACTCATGGTGCGCTGCGCACCAAACCCCAATTTACGCGAAGCTTCCTGTTGCAATGTTGATGTGGTGAAAGGTGCCGCCGGGTTACGTTTGCGTTGTTTTTTCTCAACGTGAGTAACCAGTAACTTGCCTTCAGCAGCCTTCGTTAGGGTTTTAACGACATCCTCCGCCTGCTCAGTTTTCTCGATACTGAACTGGCTGAGCTTTTCATTTTTATAATGCGTTAATTTTGCCTGAAACGGGGTTTTCTCAGCGGTTGCGTCTGCCTCAATGGTCCAGTATTCCTGAGCTTTGAACGCTTCAATTTCCAGCTCGCGCTCGACGATCATTCGTAAAGCAGGACTTTGCACCCGACCCGCAGATAACCCTCTACGCACTTTTTTCCACAGTAATGGTGAGAGCGTAAAGCCGACCAGGTAATCCAGAGCGCGACGTGCTTGTTGTGCATTCACCATGTCCATCGACAGTTCACGTGGATTGGCGACCGCATCGTTAACAGCCTGTTTGGTGATTTCGTGAAAGACGACACGGAAAACTTCTTTATCTTTTAAAACGCCTTTCTTTTTAAGCAACTCAAATAAATGCCAGGAGATTGCCTCTCCTTCACGATCCGGATCCGTCGCCAGATAGAGCGAATCGGCTTTTTTCATGGCTTTGGCAATTGCATCAACATGTTTACTGTTGCGATCAATTATCTGATATTTCATCGCAAAATCATTAGACGGGTCGACTGCGCCTTCTTTAGGCAATAAATCCCTGACGTGACCATAAGACGCCAAGACTTCTACATCTTTGCCCAGATATTTTTTGATGGTCTTGGCCTTGGCCGGTGACTCAACAATGACGAGTTTATTTCCCATAAAATCCTGTACCAAAAATAGACGCTCTAAATAACACTGCCCGTGTAAAACGGGCAGTGTTATGAATTATAAGAGCGGTCAAATTCAGTGAATAACCGCCTCCAAATCTTCAAACACCAGATCTTCCATCCAGGCATAAGCCACTTCTCTGCCCGGTTGATAAAACAGCACCATAAGTACCACCCATTTGAGCTGTTCCAGATCAATTTCTTCACTATCCAGTGCCAACACACGCTCGATGACAACTTCGCGGGTTTCGACATCCAAAACACCCACCTGTTCCAAAAACAATAAATAGCCGCGACACTGAATGTCGAGACGCTCTATTTCACTTTCGCTGAAAACACGGATATGTGTATTGGGATTGTCTGTCTGCGGGGCCACCACAGTCATATTGTCAAGCCAATCAAGCGCTTTGTGTATCTCCAACTCCTGAAAGCCTACCTGCTCTAATTCAAGTTCCAGGACATCTTTATCAGGTTGGCTGCTATCTTCAGTATCGATATAGTTTTCGAACAGATAGAGCAACACATCAATTACATTTTCTTTCATCGGCTTCTCTATTGTGGGCCTGATCAGGTTCCGGCTCGGACGTATCGTCCTCCGGGTAATGATGCTACCTGACCTTGCAGCTCCAGTAATAACAGCATGGATGAAACGGCATCAGCCGTCAATCCGCTTTTGTCAATAAGTATATCGATGTGGATCGGGTCATATCCCAGAAACTCAAACAGTTGT
>NZ_DCSO01000049.1:6643-11405 GCF_002325665.1 Methylophaga sp. UBA1464 | reverse complement strand
GGCGCAGTTGGTGCATATCGTGCACTGTCTAGCTGGACTAACCTGGGTGGTATTCTGAGCGTATTTAGCCTGTAAGACCAATAAGTGTATTAAAAATATACTTAAGTTAGACAAGAAAACCCGGTATCTTTAATAGATGCCGGGTTTTTTTTTGAACAAAAACGGCATATGAAGTGTCACACTTATTCCCATAAGAAATAAGGAAGAGAGAATGATTAAGCTACAGAAAATGGCAATCCTGGCATCGGCTTTACTGGGTGCCTCGTTTGCAGTCAATGCAGAAAATTTGAAACCTTTACCAGGTCAAGAAGTACTGAGAGTCTGCGCTGATCCAAACAACATGCCTTATTCAAATAAGAACAAGGAAGGTTTTGATAATAAAATTGCGGAGTTATTAGGTGAGCAACTGGGAATTCCAGTTGAGTATTACTGGTTTCCGCAACGAATTGGTTTTGCACGGAACACCATTAAAAAAGAACATCCAGAACGTGGTGGTTACATGTGTGACTTAGCCATGACTGTTCCAGAACATACAGATTTTATGCTGCCCACCAAACCGTATTTCAGTTCAATTGAAGCAATCGCCTATCGTAGCGGTGAAGGTTATGAAATTACGAAACTTGCCGATTTGAAAGAAGTAAATGAAAAACATGGACCACTAAAAATAGGTTTGTTTGACAGGGCTGTTTCAACTGAAGCACTTATCGAGATGGGATTGGGCGATCAGATATCTTATTATCAATTAATGAGTGGTGATGTGAATGCCAGTCCAGGAAGAGCAATTGAAGATCTAGCTGCAGGTAAAATTGATGTTATTCCAATGTGGGGACCTGTAGCAGGATACTATGCGAAGGTTTCTGATGTGCCGATTACAGTTAATCCATTAAATGAATTGGGTCAGCTGCATGTATTCAGTTTCAGCATGGCAACTCGCTACTCAAGCAGAGAATGGAATAAATTATTGAATACATTCATCGATCAGAACAAAGATAAGATTGATGCCATTATTGCTGAATATAATTTACCATCGCTTGAAAACGTCAGTCCTACACCAGCCAAAAAGCCGCGCAAGGATGACGATGATTAGTAGAACGTTCGATTAAAGTGATACCCGAAAATTAATGGTGGCTACAAAACTGTAGCCTCCATTATTTTTTTCAGGTTGTCGTTTATTCGTGCAGCAAACTCAGCCTGTTTTTTATCGGCAACGTTTTCGTCCATTAAACGGGTACCAATAATGACTCCATTACTACTTTCCCGAACCGTCATAATGCAGGGCATATCATTAATCAATTGTTCATTAATCAGCATCATTTCTTTTGCATAAGTAATATTGCAAAAACTGATGACAATGGATAAAGGAAAGTCTTCATCCCCGCGTTCGCGGATAGCAGAGCCTATGTCACTTTTATGAATAATTCGATAGTTGTGTTCCGATATCGCAATATTCAGGTTTTCCAAGGTTTCTTGGTAACTATAAGGGCTATTTATTTCAATTATTCGGTTAGTATTCGCAGGCTGACATGCGATAATAAAAAACAGACTGGAAATCAAAATTCCGGGAATCTTTAAGTGAGTAAATAGAGTCATAAGCAGATAAAAATAATAATTGAAATATAAGTTTAAGCATAACACCTATAAAAAATCGTGAGGTAACAAACAGTGAGAATAAATCAATACATCGTGTTTTCGCTCGGATTGATGCTGCTGTTAACTGGTAAAGCGTTTGCAGCTCCGGGTATGTCAGAGATTAATAATGAGTTATTTGATAAGTCCCACCTTAAAAACATCGACCAGCCAGGCGTGTTGGAATATAAATTTACTAAAACCAGCTTTGTTGATGGTGATTACACCGATACCATTGATGTCATTGTTAAAAATATTCGTAATACCGGCCGAGCGGATACCTACTTTGAATTTTTTACCGGTCAGAACAAACGTCCATATCAGGAACGGTTAGATCAACGTGGTAATAGTGTATTCGTTTTATTTCTGGAATATGACGTACATGAAATGAAGCGTTTAACAGGTGGTGAATGGCGGTATTTCCAACGTTTATTACGTTGGTCATTTGCGGAAGGTGCTGATAAAAAACAGGTTGAAGTAGATTACAACGGTGACAAAGTAAAAGCATGGCAATATACCGTGCAACCTTATATTAATGACCCCAAGAATGATCGTTATAAACTGTATTCTTCGAAGTATTATATTTTTACCTTATCAGAAGAAATTCCAGGTGAAATTTACGAGATAAAAACGGTCGTTCCTGATGGTAAAACCTGGAAGGAAGGTGAGGCGATTTTAGTCGAAGAGAAAGTTACCTTTACTGGGTTTAAGCCTGAATAACGTGGCACTTCTATGAATATTCTTAAAACGGGCCATTGAGCCCGTTTTTTTAGATGAAAAGAATCTTTAAAAAGCTTCAATCCATACAAGGTGCTTTGCGGTTCCATGAACTGAGTTTTGTGGTGCTGATTGTCATGACGGCCCTCATGAGTTTTAACTGGGCTTTAGCCTGGCAAAAAAGTTCAGAAGAATCCCTTCGCTTGAGTTCAATGAACACGCATGTGCAACATTTGCGTGGCGATCTTTATCGTCAGCTCAAGGAGGTCTTTGATGTTGTCTTTCTTAACGATGTCCTGGCTATTGAAGAGTATTATCAATTTCGCAATCAGATAGATAGCTATTTGTTACGGTTGAAAGTATTAGCGCAGACACCCACGGAAGAAATTCTGATTGTCAGAATTGAGTATGTCTATAACAAGTTTTATCAGGAAACCAGCCGATTTCTAGATTTGGAAGAATTAAGCTCTGAAGACAAGGTTTGGCTTGATGAGCAGCTTGAAGAACAAACCTTCCGCCAGCTTGAAATGGTTTTCAGTGATATTGAGGACTATCTGAAACAACAGCAGTTGCAATTAACCGCTTCTGATGAACGTATGTTCGGCAAGATGATTCTCAGTGAAGCACTGCCAATCATATTGGCGCTGATTTTGCTCAGTATCTCCAAATGGTTTGTGCGTCGCAATATGCTGGCCCCGCTCAGAAATGTCACCAAAGGCGCTAAAATAATCAGTACGGGAGACTTTAAACATCATATCCCGTTAAAAGGCCTGGAAGAACTGCAGCGACTGTCGCAGGCTATTAATAGCATGGCAGATGAATTAGCCAGTAACAGAGATCAGTTAATTGAAACCAAAAAACAAGCTGCTTTAGGTGAGTTAGTACCGTTGGTTGCACATAATATTCGTAATCCCTTGGCGGGTATTCGTGCTGCTGCACAGGTATCGATTGACGATGCGAATGAAGAAAGCCGCGCTGTTCTGAAAGACATCATCATTGCTGTCGACAGGTTGGAAAATTGGGTGACTTCCTTATTGATGTATTTACACCCCTTAAAGCCACATATGATCGAAGTTACCTTAACGGAACTGACAGATAATGCATTGTCCTTAATAGAGTTGCAGCTAACCGAGAAATCGATTCAATTAAATCGTCATGGGTGGCAGCAAGCAGCCAGGCAGATCAATATGGATAATAATCTGATGGAGCAGGCTATTTTTAATTTGATTCAGAATGGCATTGAAGCCTCTCCAGTTGATTCATCCATCAATATTCATTATTGGGAAACCCCTCAAATGATCGGTTTACATATTGATGATCAGGGGAGTGGGTTTTCTCATAAGCCGGATGAAAAAAACAGCCAATTACATAAAAAATTGAGTTATGGGCTGGGAATTCCATTCGCACAAAAAGTCATTAAACAACATCATGGCGATTTAGCATTTGAGACAAATTCTCATGGTGGTGCGAGAGTATCACTGACCTTGCACGTTAATGATAAACAGGCAAATAAATAGGATGTTCTATGCTTAATTTCTTATTGATAGAGGATGAAAGTCTGTTTGCCAAGTCTGTTAAGCGCAGACTTGAACGGGAAGGTCATCACGCCAAAATTGCAGATAACATCAGTACAGGCCAAAAATTATTACAGAGTGAATCTCCAGATATTTTACTGTTGGATGTCAGGCTCCCGGATGGTAATGGTCTGGATTTATTGACAGAAATTCGTGCTGAGGGGCATCCCATGGCAACGCTGCCTGTTATCGTGATGACGGCATACGGGGAGTTGGAAGATGCTGTCAGTGCTATGAAATTTGGCGCTTCTGATTATCTGAAAAAGCCAGTAGATCTCGATGAATTAATGCTGACAATCGTTAAAGTAGTACATAACCATGCCATTCGCCGTCAGCTGGATTTTTCAGAGCAGCGCGCCCAAAAAACACAGCAACTGATCAATCTCATTGGCAGCAGTCAACAGATTATGACTATTCGGAATCAGGCCAAGCAGCTTTCTGAACTGATGGACAAAAATAAAGATACCACTCCAGTGGTCTTAATCACTGGTGAGACGGGGAGTGGGAAAGGTGTATTAGCACGGTATTTTCATCAAATCAGTCATCGATATGACCGACCTTTCGTCAATGTGGATTGTGCTGCTTTGCCTGATGACGCTGTAGAGGCTGAGTTGTTTGGCCAGGAAAGCTATTATAGCCTTAATGAAGCATCAAAAGCTCGGCCTGGACTTATCGAAGTAGCTGAAGATGGTACGCTTTTTCTTGATGAAATTGCTGAGTTATCGTTGTCTGCCCAAACTAAGCTACTTAATGTAATTGAAAGGCGACAATTACGCAGACTGGGGTCAACAAGAGAAATACCGGTAAACTCGCATGTTATTGTTTCAACCAATCGTGATCTGCAG
>NZ_DCSO01000049.1:1399-6573 GCF_002325665.1 Methylophaga sp. UBA1464 | reverse complement strand
CACAGTTAGTTGCTTCCGGGGAATTCCGTGCAGACCTTTACTTCCGCCTGAATGTCGTTGAGATAACACTACCTCCTCTAAGGCATCGACAGCAGGATATAGCGGAGCTGGCACAGTTTTTCATCGAACAATTCGCTAAACGCTATGGCGTTGAACAGCCAAGACTGGCTTATGATGCCATGCGTCAAATGCAACAATATGACTGGCCGGGCAATATCAGGGAGTTGGAAAATGTGCTTGAACGAGCAGTTATGCTATGCAAGCAAAGTATCATTGAGTTTGACGATCTGCTATTGAGACCTTTCAGCCAGAATGATAATTCTGAAAAGGTCTTACCAGAGATAGAAAAAATGACGATGGATCAAGTTGAGAAATATTTACTTGAAAGTGCTCTGAACCGGAGTTCTGGTAATGTTTCGCGGGCGGCCAGGCAGCTTGGGCTGACTCGTATGGCCATGCGTTATCGTATGGAAAAATACAAACTATAAATTATTTGACCAGTTTCAAACTGGGTTTGCCGTTTGTCGTTTTAGTTGGTTCGACTGATGGTGGAGTCGGAGGAGTAGGGTTTTCTTCCTCAGGAAAGAACATGCCTTCATTATTTTCCTTGCCATAAATAGCCTGAATAGCAATTACCGGAATAAATAAGTCCATTGCCTTGCCAGAAAATCTGGCTGAAAAGCTCACCCACTCATTATCCATATTCAGACCACTAATTGCATCAGGGGCCAGATTCAATACAATGCGGGCATCTCGGATGTATTGTTCAGGAACGACCACACCTTCATGGTTTGTATTGACCAATAAATAAGGGGTAGATTGATTGTCGAGTAACCATTGGTAAATGGCCCTTATCAGATAAGGTTTTTGTGAAGACATGCTCATTAGCGCATTCCTCTCTCCGCTGTGCTCAGGCTCGCTTGAAATGTGGCTCTATCAAATATTTTCTGCGCATAACGTTCAACAGCGATGGCCGAATCAGGCAGTTTAATACCCAAATGAGGCAGACGCCATAATAATGGGGCTATATAGCAGTCTATCAACGAAAATTCATCGCTCATCAGATAGTCATATTGCTCAAATAGCGGAGCCAGAACAGTCAGATCTTCACGTAAAGTCTTTTTTGCTTTAGTGGCCGGGGATTTATCCCGCCCTGATAATTGTGGCCACATTGCAAGCCAGTCGGTTTCCAGGCGATGTAACATCAGTCGCATTTGAGCTCGGGCCCCAGGGTCATTGGGCATTAACGATGGGTGCGGGAAACGTTCGTCAAGATATTCCATAATGATTGGGGAATGAAATATCACAATGTCCCGATCAAACAATGTAGGACCCTGCCCGTAGGGATTCGCTGAAGCAACTTCTTCGGGCCAGTGGCCGTCAACAAGTTCTACAAGCTGGCATTCAATTTGTTTTTCTTGAACGACAATGCGGGTCTGGTGACTGAATGGACATTGTGCATCCGAGTACAATGTCATCAGTGGTTTACGATTACGTGTTGTCATTAGCAGTACTGCTTATTATTTCTGAATGTAGCGTTAGTGAACGTCTTTCCAGTAAGCTTTTTTCAGTGCCAATGCGATAACAAAGAAGATCGCAAGATAGAGTAAAACCCACTTACCTAACGCTAATCGCTGTAATTTGGATGGTTCACTGATATAGGCAAGAAAGTTGACCAGATCTCGACTCATCATATCGTATTGTCGAGGAGTCAGCGCACCTTCTTGTGCAACACTGAGATGACCGTCTTCACCCAATGCCTGATAACCCTGTTGTTCCCAGAGTACATGTGGCATGCCCACATCTTTAAACGCAAGGTTGTTGGTACCCATCGGACGACTGTTATCCAAATAGAAAGTACGTAAATAGGTATATAACCAATCTGTACCCCGCGCACGTGCAATGACAGATAAGTCTGGTGGTGCTACACCAAACCATTTTTTTGCATCTTCGGGGCGCATTGCAATTTGCATCGTTTCACCGATCTTATCAGTGGTAAACATTAGATTGTCGGTAACTTGCTCATCGGTTAAACCCAAATCTTTTGCCATACGGTTATAACGCATCAACGATGCTCCATGACAACTCAGGCAATAATTCATAAAGGTGTGAGCGCCACGCTGTAATGAGGCTTTATCGGTCAAATCAATATCTACTTGATCCAGTTTGGATGACGGACCGGCCGCAATGGCGAGTGTCGAGAACAGACTGAATATCGAAATGAAAGCTGCTAAAGTCAGATTTCTCATTTGGTCGTCACCCTTTCTGGTACAGGTTTATCTTTATCAAATGCCGTATAGATAGGCATCAGGAGAAAGAAAGCAAAATACAGAACCGTAAATATTTGTGCCAGCAAGGTGTAAAGCGATGTTGCTGGCTGAGTTCCCAGGTAACCTAAGGCTAAGAAGCTGATAACAAAAATTACCAGAGCCGTACGGAAATAAGGACCTCTATAGCGTATCGAACGGGTTTTGCTCCGATCCAGCCATGGCAACAGGAACAGCATGACAATTGCCAAGCCCATAGCAATAACACCAAACAGCTTATCCGGTACTGCACGCAAAATGGCATAAAACGGTGTGAAATACCATAAAGGCACAATATGTTCCGGGGTTTTTAAAGGATCTGCCGGAATAAAGTTATCCTTTTCAAGGAACCAGCCGCCGAATTCTGGCAGATAGAACAGCACCAGAGAGAATATAAACAGGAATACCACTACGCCCACCAGATCTTTTACCGTGTAATAAGGGTGGAACGGAATGCCATCTAAAGGTTTACCGTTTTCGTCTTTGTGTTTTTTGATTTCTACACCGTCAGGATTGTTTGAACCCACTTCATGCAGAGCGAGGATATGGGCAACAACCAAACCTAATAAGACGATAGGCAAGGCTATGACATGCATGGCAAAAAAGCGGTTTAATGTGGCATCAGCGACAACGTAATCACCACGAATCCATAAAGCAAGATCTTCACCAATAACCGGTAAAGCGCCAAACAAAGAGATAATAACCTGAGCACCCCAGTAAGACATTTGTCCCCAAGGTAACAAATACCCCATAAAAGCTTCGGCCATTAACACGACATACAGAAGCATGCCGAAGATCCATATTAATTCACGGGGTTGTTTATAGGAACCATACATCAATCCACGGAACATATGCAGGTAGATAACGACAAAGAATGCTGAAGCCCCGGTGGAATGCAGGTAACGAATTAACCAGCCCCACTCTACGTCTCGCATAATGTATTCAACCGAAGCAAAGGCGAGCTCTGCATCCGGTTTATAGTTCATGGTTAAAAATATGCCGGTAACAATCTGTAAAACCAGAATCAATAAAGCCAGAGAACCAAAGAAATACCAGAAATTAAAGTTTTTTGGTGCGTAATATTCTGAAAGGTGTTCCTTCCACATTTTGGTCGCAGGAAAGCGAGCATCAATCCAATCCATCATAGACATTATGCGGCTCCTTGGGCGTCTTCACCAACAATAACAACATTGTCACCCTGGAAATGATAAGGGGGCACTTCAAGATTGGTCGGTGCAGGAACACCCTGGTAAACACGGCCAGCCAAATCAAAACGAGAGCCATGACAAGGGCAGAAGAAACCGCCTTTCCAATTGGCACCCAGATCATTAGGGGCTATTTCTGGACGGTAGGTTGGTGAGCAACCCAAATGTGTACATATTCCCACCATGACCATAACTTCTTTTCGGATCGAGCGTGTTTCGTTCTGCGCATATTCAGGTTGCTGGGTTTGTTCACTCTGTGGATCGCGCAACTCATCGTTCAAGGTGACGAGAGTGTTTAACACTTCTTCGGTACGGCGGAAAATCCAAACCGGTTTGCCACGCCACTCGACAGTCAATAATTGACCGGGTTCAAGTTGGCTGATGTCAATTTGCACCGGGGCACCGGCAGCTTCTGCTTTAGCGCTTGGCGCAATGGAAGAAACAAAAGGTATGGCAACAGCCACCGCACCAGCACCGCCTACTACACTAGCTGCGGCGGTTAAAAACCGTCTTTTGCCAGTATCTATAGAGTCGCTCATCAGATGAATATCCCCTGATATGTTATTTAATGTGAATCCAGCAGAGCATCAATGTCTCGGGATTGCTGAGATAAAACCAGTAAATTCTAGCATAGCAAGGAAGTTTTTGGATCAAAAAAGCCCGCATTTTTATGCGGGCTTTTAGGAGTACTTCTAGAGGAGTATAGACTTACTCTGCAGTAGCCTGTTCTACTTTTTTAACTAAACGACGTAATGCGCCTTTAGGTTTTGAGTCTACAATGGCTTGCAAATTAGTCGGTTCGCCTACAATGATCGCGCCGCCCATACCGGCACCCCAGTGAGGGTCACACTTGTAAAGGTAAACACCTTCTACAGTCAATGGTTTGGTTTGGTAGTTTTCACCCATTTGTGACATGAAACCTTCAGCGCCTTCAGGAATGAATTCTTGCTCACCACTTGAATCAGTAAAAGTAGTATTTACCAGGTGACCATTCATTTGTTGCCAGGAAACAGTGTCACCCGGAGCGATTTTGACAACCAAAGGATCAAAAGCAGTCAAACTTGCGTTAACAACATGATTCTCAGCCATTGCAGCAGCAGAAAATAAAGATGCTGCGCCAATTGCTGCTGTCAAAAGTGATTTACCATATTTCATGAATATTTCCTCTCTTTATTGAGTTATTTGCCTCAGTGCGGTGCCAGTTTCCCATAGTGAACCTGAACCCACACTGAACACATTTAGCCACGTGTTTTAACACGTAATTTTCTTGGCAATACCAGCACAAAAACGTCCAACTATACTGACTGTTTGGGGGATATGTCCATGCTAAATCGAAAATTTGTGTCATATAACACAATGGTTATTCCATCTGTCAGTGCTGGGCAACTTCCTGAAATATATAGCGATGATTGCTAGGGTCTGTTGATCTTTCATAGCCGCCTCTGTTGTGACTGAAAATGCACCAATCAAGGCGCGAGGAGTGTAGTTTGTGAGATACATCCGTGTATCTCACCCCTTCTTCGGGGCTGACGCTCAAAAACGTTTATCTCCATGGATGGAGTGTATGCAAAAGCAATGTCTGAAACATTGCTTGTTCCGGCGGTTTTGTAGTCGTTCTAAATAAACGACGAGCAACACAGGCCGGCATACAGTCCATCCGTGG
>NZ_DCSO01000049.1:938-1246 GCF_002325665.1 Methylophaga sp. UBA1464 | reverse complement strand
GGACGGAAAAATAGCCTCCAGCATTGGTGGTTATGAAAGATAAACAAGCCCTGGAGTGCGGCAGCTGAATAATTTTCAGCGGCAGATGACAGAAAATTAACCATCTGTTCCGGATAATTTATTCGCTAAAAGGATTAAAGAAACAGAAAAATGGTTTGGCACGTGGAAAAATCTTTTTGGATTAGCTTTTAAGATGAGAGAGTAAAATCCAGCAAAATTTCCGGAGCAAAAAAAAGCCTCAGAAGCGATGCTTATGAGGCTTTTTTTAATATATGGAGCCGGAGATAGGACTTGAACCTACGACCCAC
>NZ_DCSO01000049.1:0-654 GCF_002325665.1 Methylophaga sp. UBA1464 | reverse complement strand
CTCTACCAACTGAGCTACACTCACCACAGAAATCTATTCAGAAAGTTACTCAAATAACTGGGTGACTTTCAGGAAGTCGACAATTGTACTGCCTTTATTTTTCTGGTCAAGGGAAATTGAGGTCTTAGGGGCTGTTTATCTTTCAGAGCCACAACTGAGGCCGCTATGAAAGCTCAACAGGCACTAAGCCAAATCCAGATCGATTTTCTTTTCATCCAGATCAACGCGTACCACTTTAACCCGAATAGAATCACCCAAACGATAGGATTTACGCGTTCTTTCACCCATTAATCGATGACCACTGGCATCAAACTGGTAATAATCATTTTTAAGGGCCGTGACATGAACCAAACCTTCTATATATATATCACTGAGTTCAACGAATAAGCCAAAGCCCGTTACCCCGCTAATGACACCTTCATGTACTTCACCAACACGATCACGCATATATTCGCATTTGAGCCAGTCAGCGACGTCACGAGTGGCTTCATCGGCGCGACGGCTGGCCATGGAGCAATGCTCGCCCAGCTGAACCATAGCTTCTTCGGAATACCGCCAGGCTGCCTTTTTTTGCCTGGAAATGGCATGTTTGATGGCTCGATGAACCAATAAATCCGGATAGCGACGAATTGGCGAGGTGAAATGCGCATAGGC
>NZ_DCSO01000021.1:3566-5492 GCF_002325665.1 Methylophaga sp. UBA1464 | reverse complement strand
CATTGGGAAACAACAGCGCGGTGACCGTTGGCTCTGGTGCCAGGCTTGAATCATTATATGATCTGACAATTGGCTCGTTAGCAGGTAATGGTATTGTTGATATGGATACCGGTTCGATTGGTTATAGGCTGACCGTTGGCGGCGATAATACGTCCACTGTTTTTAGCGGCACAATTATTGACTTTAGTAATTTAACTAAAACAGGAACTGGAACGCTTACCATGACTGGCAACAACCCTTATTACGGTGCCACTATCGTTAATGATGGACTGCTTGTCGTGAATGGCTCCATTGCCAACTCCGGTATAACAGTTAATTCAGGAGGTGCACTGGGTGGTAGTGGTACTTTCGGTAGTATCACACTGAATGGCGGCTCCCTCGCTCCAGGCAACTCGATCGGCACAATGAACGTCTCCGGTAGTGTTGATTTCTCTGGTGGCGGTGTTTACGAGGTGGAAGTTGATGCCGCAGGCAATTCCGACTTGATTAATGCCACCGGCATGGCCACCCTCACTAACGGCACAGTGTTGGTTTTACCTGAGGCGGGCAACTATTCGCTCAGCACTGATTACACCATTCTCACTGCAGCCGGCGGCTTAGGTGGTACTACATTTGATAGCATCAGCTCCAATCTCGCTTTTCTCACGCCGACACTGACTTATGATGCCAATAATGTTTTTCTCAACCTTGAACGTAACTCTTCTGATTACGCATCCGTTGCGGATACCGCCAACCAGAAAGCTGTCAGTACAACACTCGATAGGCTTTTTCTAGGTAACGACAGCGCTGGCATCAATGACATTCTTAATAACCTGAGTAATTTGACGGTCCAAGGTGCTCAGCAAGCCTATGACTCGCTTAGTGGTGTGCAGCATACCCACAGCAATCTAATCGCTTTACAATCACTGAATCAGTTCCAGGGTTTGCTGCTTGGGCGCTTACAAAGCCGTTCCTCCACTTTGGCCGATAACGGGCAGATCCAGCTGGCCTACAATGACACCGGCACGATGACGGATGCAGGAACGTCTTTATCGAGCAACAAACGAGCTGATAATCCTGGCTGGTGGCTGCGTGGTACTGGCAGTTATGCTGATATCGAGGGTACATCCAATGCCAGCGGTGCCTATTACAAATCAGCTGGTACCGCCGCGGGCCGGGATATTTATGTCGATGATGCACTCACGGTCGGGTTGGCTGTTGGCTATAACCGCACTGATGCCAGCGTGTCACAAGGCAGTCTGGATGTAGACAGTTATCAGGCTGCTTTGTATGGCAAAAGATTATTTACCGACAACTATTACATGAGTGCTATCGCTGGTGTTGGCTATCATGATTTTGAGAGCAAACGTCGCGTGACGGTTGGTTTATCCAATACAACTGCCCGAGCGGATTACCATGCCTGGACCAGTAATCTCGCCGTAGAAATTGGCCGACTCATTGAAGTTAGTGAGAACACAAGCGTTACGCCACTAGCCGGACTGGAATATGCCCTTGTCAATCGGGATGATTTTGTTGAAAAAGAGGCCGACGCAGCCAATCTAAATGTACGCCGTGACCAGCAGGACTCTTTACGCTCCGCTCTCGGTGCGCGTATTACGCATCAATGGAAAACACAAAAAGGCTATCACATCCAACCCACCGCCGAACTGGCCTGGGTGCATGAGCTCATGGATAACGAAGCGCAGATGCGTGCAGGTTTTGCAGCTACTTCGCTAGCTAACTTTCAGGTCGATGGCCCGGAGCTTGACCGTAATCGAGCCAGACTAGCTCTGGGTCTCGATATGCAGATGACTGAGCTGACTTCAATACAACTGGGGTACCAAGGCGAATGGGCCAGTTCCGATCAGCGCCATGATCTCTCAGCAACTTTCAGAATGGTGTGGTAACCCCTCCCCCTCAAACCTCGTTCCCACGCTCCGCGTGGGA
>NZ_DCSO01000021.1:427-3420 GCF_002325665.1 Methylophaga sp. UBA1464 | reverse complement strand
GTGGGAACGCCGGTTTACCAGACCTAATCTTCAACTATTCAAAACTGCGTGATTTCACCCACGCCTGCCCTAAATCCCACACTTTTTATGCTGACATATTGCTTATTCTTGGTTTAACTTTTTAAACCGGAACCACAGCACCATGAAAAAACGTCTTTCTCCCTTAGCCATGATGATTTTGACCGGACTGGCAAGCGCTCCTTTGTATGCCGCCCATGAACACGATGATGAGATGCTGGACAGAGTGACGGTCACAGCTGCTTCTGTTCCAACGGTGGACAGCACAACATTGAGCGAAAATGACATCAGTGCTCAACGTGCTTATAAAAGTGATACCGCCGCATTTCTCAATGATGTGGCGGGCATGTCGATGTATTCAGGTGGTGGCGTCGCTGGACTGCCGTTTATGCGTGGCTTTGCTGATGATCGCCTGCGTATAAAGGTTGATGGCATGGATTTGATTTCAGCCTGTGCCAATCATATGAATCCGCCCCTCTCCTATCTTGCTCCCTCGCGTGTTTCAGAGATTCAGGTTTATTCCGGTATTGCCCCGGTCAGCTTGGGTGGTGACAGTATCGGTGGCACCATTATCGCCAAGTCAAAACAACCGGAATTTGCAGCAGATGGCCAGACTATCACCAAAGGTGAAATTGGCAGTTACTATCGGAGTAATGGCGATGCCCGCGGTGGTCATCTCTCCACCACGCTGGCATCAGAAGACTTTAGTATCACTTATACCGGCTCAACCGCTAAAGCGAATAACTATAATGCTGGTGGCAATTTCAAACAGGCGGGAAATGCTGCCACCGACGGCCGTTCTTTGGATGCAGATGAAGTCGGATCCTCTGCTTATGAAAGCCGGAATCATGCGATTGATTTCGCTTATAAACTGGATAATCACCAACTGCAGCTTAAATTTGCCCATCAGGATATCCCCTATCAGGGCTGGCCAAATCAACGTATGGATATGACCGAAAACCGCAGCAATCAAATCAACCTGATCTACAACGGCATGTTTGACTGGGGCTCACTGGAAACCTCGCTTTACCGTGAAAAAACCCATCACAAAATGCAGTTTGGTGATGACAAACAGTTTCTCTATGGCTCAGGAATGATGATCGCCAATGGTATGCCAATGGAAACCGAAGGTGATAACCGCGGCCTATCGGTTAAAGCCGAAATCAATGCCAATCAACGCGATCTGTTCCGTGTAGGAACAGAATTACAACGCTATCGTCTGGATGATTTCTGGGAAGCATCCGGTGGCATGATGATGGCTCCGAATACCTTCTGGAATATCAATAATGGTGAGCGGGATCGCTATGGTGTATTTGCTGAATGGGAAGCCGCCTGGAACAGCCAGTGGACTACCGTCGCGGGCATACGCCATGAAACCGTCAAGATGAATACCGATGAGGTACAAGGCTACAACACCAATATGATGATGTATCAGGCGGCGGCGGATGCGTTTAATGCCAGTGACCGTGATATCACCGATCATAATATTGATGCGACCTTGCTGGCGCGATTCAAACCTTCGGCTACCCACGATTATGAATTCGGCTACGCCCAGAAAACCCGTTCGCCCAACTTATACGAGCGCTTTGCCTGGTCAACCAACGGCATGGCGATGCGTATGGTCAATCTGGTCGGAGATGGCAATGGCTATGTGGGCAATGTTGATCTGGATCCTGAAATCGCCCATACCTTGAGCTTCACCGCCAATTTCCATGATGCGAAACAACATGACTGGCATGTGTCACTGACACCTTATATTTCCTATGTCGATGATTTTATTGATGCAGAACGCTGCAGCACAGGCGGTGGCGCTTGTACGGCAGCCAATCTCACAACCGATAATGATTTTGTTTATCTTCAATACCAGAATGTCTCAGCCAAACTCTATGGTATGGATGTATCAGGTTTCAAAACGCTTTATCAGTCAGAAAAATGGGGACAAATCACCGGAACTGCCACCCTCAGTTATGTAAGAGGTAAAAACCGTGATACCGGCGATGATCTTTATAACATCATGCCGCTGAACTCCACCTTATCGCTGGAGCACAGCAAAAACGGCTGGCGTAATAATGTCGAATGGGTGCTGGTCGCTGGCAAAGACAAGGTCAACAACGAACGCAACGAAATCGAAACCGCCGGTTATGGTCTGGTCAATCTGCGAACCAGTTATGAATGGAAACAGGCGCGCGTCGATTTTGGTATGGAAAACGTCTTTGACCGACTCTACAGTCACCCACTTTCCGGTGCGTATGTAGGTCAGGGTGCCACCATGAACACATCGGTTCCATGGGGTGTGACGGTGCCTGGCATGGGCAGATCAGTTTATGCGGGTTTGACGTTGAAATTCTGATTTTTAACAAGCTGGAAGCAGATCAATAAAGCTAAAAATGTGACCTGCTAAACAAATATTTTCACCCATAAAACAAGGGGGCAATCACTGCCCCCACCTTTGTGTTTATTTTTATGCTCTCAGCCATTTAGCACTATGCGAATCAGGCTAAAGCTCGTTCTAAAGCTCTGCATGTAAACGTATCCGTTCTCTCCTGCCATAGCTCTATTAAAATTAATTCCCCCCAAAAAGCTAACTTTCTCAATGAGGGAAAACTCTCCATCCTCTGTTGAAAAATGGAGGTTAGATCTTGCATTGATAGATTATTCGACCTAAAGTTATGACAGTCCATAGAATATTGGAATATCAAGTGCAGTCATGTAGTGAAGAACATCAGCAACGCAATTGCAGCAGCAACGAACCCAGTGTTCAGCAACTGGAACGCACTGCTGCATTGTTCAAGGCATTAGGTGATCCATCGCGACTGACTCTTTTGTATCGTTTACGGCAAGGTGAACTCTGCGTAGGCGATTTGGTCACCACTGAAAACAAGCTATCTACCGTCTCAGCCCGTTTACAAACATTACTGAATGCGAATCTGGTGACCCGGAGACGGGATGCCCGACATCTTTATTACCGACTAGCC
>NZ_DCSO01000021.1:0-331 GCF_002325665.1 Methylophaga sp. UBA1464 | reverse complement strand
CTAGCTGATCAGCATGTTGTTGAAATGATAGAAAACGCCCTTGCACATGCCAACGAAAGTAACTGATTTAAGGAGATTGACATGAGTTGTAACGTTCATCAAAACCACTCGCACAAACACGGCCCTGACTGCGGCCATACCCAAATTGAACATAATGGCCATACCGATTTTTTACATGATGGGCACTTGCATCACGTGCACGAAGCGCATATTGATGAGCATAAAATTGAAGTGACAGCGAAAAACCCGGATGACTGCACGCCGCATCATGAATGTGCCGGTCACGATCCGGATCACGTTCACGGCCCGGATTGTGGACATGAAGCTGTAC
>NZ_DCSO01000035.1:29595-33489 GCF_002325665.1 Methylophaga sp. UBA1464 | reverse complement strand
TTCCATCAATGGTCAAAAATTACGCCAGCAATTTGAAGCTAGAGCTGACGAAGACAATTCTTGAGCAAGTGCCCGTCCCAGAAATGCTATCCAAAGGATATGGATGATTCTGGTGACCGGATTTCCATTTTAGCACCAGTAGGCAGTGCCATGCTGGGCTTAAAAGAAGGCGACGAAATCAATTGGCCAGATGGTAATGGTGGGATGTTACAGGTCAGAATAGAAGCCATTGAATATCAGCCGGAGCGTGCAGGTGAATTTCATCGATAGCTCCGGGCAACTTTAACCGGAGTTCAATATGTTGAAGTATGGGTTGATCTTGATGTCATTCCTGTTTATCAGTGCTTGCAGCACTGAACAAGCTGATGAGCGTCATTTGATTACCGACGATTTACCAGTCAGCTACAGCGGCACTTTGCCCTGTGCTGACTGCCCCGGCATTGATTATCATCTCAATTTATTTGCCGACCAAAGCTATTATCTTCAATTGCATTATCAGGACTCAGGCGATAATGCGACGTTTTATCAACTTGGACAATGGCAGCAACAAACGGGTCAGCTCCGGCTACTATCTGACGATCCTCAGCAAACGGCATTCCAAATCGAAAAAGATGGCAGTATCCGTTTGCTGGATCAGGAATATACGTTGATTAATAGTTCGCTGAATTATCGATTACAACGGGAAACACAATTCCGGGCTGTCTACCCTGCTATGCAGTTTCACGGGATGTATAGTTACATGGCTGATAGCGGCATCTTTACAGAATGTCTGACGGGTCAGCGCTGGTTTGTTGCTCAGGAAGCAGATAATGCAACACTTGAATCGCTTTATCTGGAGTATGCGGAAGAGGTTAATCAACCTTTATTAGTTGAGGTGACGGGTTACCTGGAGCCTCGTGCTAATAGTGATACTGGCGAAATTCAGCCAAATCTCATCGTCACGAGTGCCGACGATATCTGGCCTGGTGAAACCTGTGGCGAGCTGGGCTATAACGAAAACCTGCTCAACACCTATTGGAAACTGACTCGTTTGAATGATGAGCCGGTAGAAGTATATGAACAGCAACGTGAACCTTCAATTATTTTAGCCAGTGAAGAAAACCGTCTCTCCGGATCGGATGGTTGCAACCGGATCATGGGCAGTTTTCAACTTAGGGAAGACAAGCTGAAATTTAATCGTATCGCCAGCACCATGATGGCTTGCTCTGAAGGCATGGAAACGGCTCAGGCAGTCCATTTTATGCTGGAAAAAGTACGTTACTGGCAAATTGAAGGTCAACATCTTGAGCTGGCTGATGTGGAAGGTAATGTAATGGCCCGATTTGAAGCAGTACATCTGCAATAATCATGAAGCTGATATTTCGCGGTTCCAATATTCTTGAAGCACACATTGTGGCGGGCCTACTGGATTCACATGGCATAGAAACTCATGTTGGCGGGCATTATTTACAAGGCGCTGTAGGAGATTTACCTGCCAGTGATTTTGCCCATATCTTTGTCAACGATGAAGATCTCCACGCTGCAGAACAGCTAATATCAGATTATGAAGCGGGTAAATTTGCCAGCGACCAGGGCGACTATAACTCGATGTGACTCTCAAAATAATCTTTCGCCTGCGCGGAGTCGAAATGAATCTGTTCAATCAATTTTTCCAGACTGGCAAATTTCTGTTCATCACGCAGTTTTTTTAGAAAATAGACCTGTACGTGCTCACCATAAATATCACGCTGAAAATCAAACAGATGCACTTCGAGCAAAGCTTTATCGCTGCCTGAAATTGTAGGTCTGACACCGATATTGGCAACCCCATTTACCGGCTCTTCATCAATGCCGTACAACTGCACAGCATAAACACCATTTAACGGTACTTTTGCCCGATGCAGATGAATATTTGCCGTCGGATACCCCATTTTGCGACCACGTTTATCGCCATGTGCGACGCGGCCACTCATCCTGTAAGGTCGGCCTAGTAATTTTTCTGCCACGCTCAAATCCCCCTCACGCAAAGCGTCTCGAATACGGGTACTGCTGACCCGCATCGCATCAATGGCAAAGGTATGCATATTGACGACTTGAAAACCTTGATTTTTGCCGACTTGTTGTAACAGGTTAAAGTCACCTTGTCGATCTTTGCCAAAGCGAAAATCATCACCCACCACCAGATAGCGAACATTCAACCCTTCTACCAATAGTTTTTGAATAAAGGTTTCGGCCTGCATTTCGGCAAGCTGGCGATTAAAACGCAATACGCAGAGTTTTTGAATCGAATAGGCGCGTAATGCTTCTACTTTTTCACGGAAACGCGATAATCTGGCGGGAGCTTTTCCCGGTACAAAATATTCAAAAGGCTGGGGTTCAAAAGTGATCACCACAGCAGGCAAATTAAGCATGTCTGCTTTCATCGCCAATTGAGTCAGTACAGCCTGATGCCCCAGATGGACGCCATCAAAGTTACCAATCGTCGCCACGCATCCTTGTGCAGGATCGGGCAAATTGTGTAAGCCGCGGATGATTTTTGGCATGAATAGTTCAGTGTAAAAGGAAAACACAACAGACTAACGGNNCCCTTGTGCGGGGTCGGGTAAATTGTATAAGCCGCGAAAGATTTTCGGCATGAACAGTTCAGTGTAAGAGGAAAACGCTACAGACTAACGGGAAATTAACAAACATTCCAGCAGGCATGTCAGCTTCGATTGACTTATAATGTGACGTTAACGCGAAATTTGTACAGAGGCCAATATGGTGGCAAAACGCAAAAAACTGGATTATGAAGCGGCAGTCAGTGAACTGGAATCACTGGTAGAGCGTTTGGAACAAGGTGATATCAGCCTGGAAGAATCGTTAAAACTCTATGAACGCGGTGTATTGCTTACCCGTGATTGCCAGGAGGCTTTGCAGGCTGCAGAACAGAAAGTACAAATGTTATTGCAGCAATCCGGTCAGTCTGATTTAGTAGATTTTGATCCTGATTCCGAGGCCTCGTGACACAAGAATTTTCGCTTTCTGACTGGATGCCCGCGCACCAGCAACGTATTAGTCTGGCTTTACAACAACGATTACCCGATCAAAATACTGTTGCAGCTGCGACCTTGGCTGAAGCTATGCACTACGCGACATTGAATGGTGGTAAACGTTTGCGTGCAATGCTGGTCTACGCAACTGGAGAAGCCTTCAATGCAGATCCTGAGGCATTGGATTCAGCTGCCTGCGCAGTCGAGATGATACATGCCTATTCACTGGTGCATGATGATATGCCTATGATGGATGATGATGATTTACGGCGTGGTCAGCCGACTTGTCACAAAGCCTATGATGAAGCGACAGCTTTATTAGTCGGTGATGCACTGCAGAGCCTGTCATTTGAATGTTTAACTGATAACAATTTGCCACCTGCCCAGCAAATTGCCATGGTGAAATGTCTGGCAAACGCCTCTGGTGTTCTGGGCATGGCCGGAGGACAAGCTATTGATTTAGCTTCAGTGGGCAAACAACTCAGCCAATCCGACCTTGAGGCCATGCATTTATTAAAAACCGGGGCATTAATCAAAGCCAGTGTCATGTTAGGCGCCTATTGCAGCGCAAATCACAGCACAGCGGATTTAAAACAGCTGAACAATTATGCTGAGGCTATCGGTCTGGCATTTCAGGTACAGGATGATGTGTTGGATGTGATTGCTGATACTGCTACATTGGGTAAACAGCAGGGTGCAGATATTGCTCGTAATAAACCAACGTATCCGTCATTGATGGGACTGGAAGCCGCCCGTAACAAGGCACAGACGCTGGTAACAGATGCATTGGCAGCACTCGATAATCTAGAAAATCAATGTTTAGCACTGCGGGCACTGGCAACGTTTGTCGTGCAACGAACCTTTTAATCACATTGATTTAACA
>NZ_DCSO01000035.1:28938-29452 GCF_002325665.1 Methylophaga sp. UBA1464 | reverse complement strand
TCCCTTTTAATCACACTGATTCAACATGACAAGCCTACTTGCCCAAATCGACTCCCCCGCCCAGTTACGTAACATGGAACGTAAACAACTGGATCAATTAGCGAATGAGATCCGCGAACTGATTATCGACAAAATCCAGCAAACCGGCGGTCATATTTCGTCAAATTTAGGCGTTGTCGAGCTCACATTAGCTTTGCATTATGTGTTTAACACACCTGAAGATCGCCTGGTCTGGGATGTTGGACACCAAAGCTATGCCCACAAAATTCTGACAGGGCGCCGAGATCAACTGCATACCATGCGTCAACCCGGAGGACTTTCCGGCTTTCCCAAACGCAGTGAAAGTGAATACGACAGTTTCGGGGTTGGTCATTCGAGTACCTCAATCAGTGCCGCATTGGGCATGGCTATTGCTGCGCGTGACAGCGGAGAATCAAGACGTTCGGTAGCCATTATTGGTGATGGTGCTCTGACGGCTGGTCAGGCCTATGAAGCACTGGCGCATGCGGGTGAT
>NZ_DCSO01000035.1:20485-28807 GCF_002325665.1 Methylophaga sp. UBA1464 | reverse complement strand
CGGGTGATCTGAATGCCGACTTATTGGTCGTGCTTAACGATAATGAAATGTCGATTTCCAAAAATGTCGGCGGTATGGCCAATTATCTGGCCAGACTGCTCTCCGGACGTTTTTATCGTTCTGCGCGTGAAAGCAGTAAGAAAGTGCTGGAAAAAATACCCTCAGCCTGGGAGTTTGCCCGTCGAACAGAAGAACACGTCAAAGGCATGATGGTGCCTGGGACCCTGTTTGAAGAAATGGGTTTTAACTATATCGGTCCCATTGATGGACACGATCTCGACACGTTAATTACGACATTGAGCAATCTGCGCAACAGTAAAGGTGCGCAATTTCTGCATATTGTCACCAAAAAAGGTAAAGGCTTTGAACCAGCCGAACAGCAGCCTTGCAAATACCATGGCGTCAGTCCTGCTAACAGTAAAAAATCCGGTCCCACGTTTACCCAGGTTTTCAGTCAATGGCTGTGTGATATGGGTGCCGCCTCCGAAGAATTAATAGCGATTACGCCCGCCATGTGTGAAGGATCGGGCCTGAATGCCTTTGCGGAACGCTTTCCTGAACGTTACTTTGACGTTGGCATAGCAGAACAACATGCAGTAACGCTGGCTGCAGGAATGGCCTGTGAAGGTAAAAAACCTGTTGTGGCAATTTATTCAACTTTTCTGCAACGCGCTTACGATCAATTAATACATGATGTGGCATTACAGAATCTTCCCGTGTTATTCGCCATTGATCGCGCAGGGTTAGTTGGTGCGGATGGTGCGACACATGCAGGAAGTTTTGACCTTAGTTATCTGCGCTGTATTCCCAACATGTTGATCATGACACCAAGCGATGAAAATGAATGCAGGCAAATGCTGACCACCGGGTTTCATCATAATGGCCCTGCGGCCGTAAGATACCCGCGTGGGTGCGGCAATGGCACAACGGTTGAACCAAAACTGGACAGCATAGCCATCTGTAAAGCCCATACCTGCCGTTCGGGCAAAAAAATCGCTATTCTGGCCTTTGGGACGTTATTACACGCAGCGCTTGATGCTGCTGAGCAAGTAGATGCCACTGTGGTGAATATGCGCTTTGTCAAACCACTGGACACTCAGATGCTTGATGAGATTGCCGCCAATCATCAATTAATCATCACGATTGAAGAAAATGCCGTTCTGGGGGGCGCCGGCAGTGCTGTCAACGAGTACTATCAGCAACAGGATATTCGTACTCGCTTACATATGATGGGCTTGCCTGACCGCTTTGTTGATCATGGTGATCATGGTCAAATGCTTAGCGCCTGTGGTCTGGATGCAAGTGGTATTATCGATACCATCAATCGTTATTTTGCGTAATAATGGCCTGTTCGATAGCCTAATTCCTGAGTATAATAGTCAACATTATGAGCGCCACCTATACATTAAAAATTCTGGCTGATTTTGCCTCTGCACATACCCTGCGAGACTATCCTGGGGATTGTCGGCGGATGCATGGTCATAACTGGAAACTTGAAGTCGAAGTCACCGCCAATGCACTTAATCAGCATGGTATGGGCATGGACTTTAAAACCATTAAAACGGCGACTCGTGAATTAGCCAAAACACTGGATCACCGTTACCTGAATGATATTCCGCCGTTCGATGAGATTAATCCGACGGCTGAAAATATCGCCCAGTTTTTTTACCAGCGCCTTAGCAATACGCTAAACACCGACACAGCCAGAGTCTCTGGTGTCACGGTTTGGGAAACCGACCGTGCGTGTGTCAAATATAGTGAGGATTAACCCTAATCATGACTGATCAAAATAAGCCCGTGGCAGCAGCAGAAATCGAAGACGTACAGAACATTAAAGACAAACGTCATATAGCGATTGATAAAGTTGGCATCAAAGATATTCGCCATCCTGTTGTGGTCAGTGATCGCACTACCGGCGAACAGCACACTGTCGCCAATTTCAATATGTATGTGAATCTGCCACACCAGTTCAAAGGCACACATATGTCTCGTTTTGTTGAGATCCTTAATCAACATGAACGTGAAATTACTGTTAAATCATTTCATACCATGCTGGGCGAAATGACTGAGCGTCTGGATGCTGAATCCGGTTATATTGAAATGAGCTTCCCCTACTTTGTAAACAAAGAAGCCCCTATTTCAAAAGTCCGCAGTCTGATGGATTATCAGGTCAGCTTTATTGGTGAAATTGTTGGTAAAAAAACCAGCATGAATGTAAAAGTCATTGTGCCAGTCACCAGCCTGTGCCCATGCTCAAAAAACATTTCTGACTACGGCGCGCACAATCAACGCTCACATGTCACGTTAACCGTCAAAACCGACAGCTTTATCTGGATTGAAGATTTAATCGATCTGGTAGAGGACGAAGCATCCTGCCAAATTTACGGTTTGTTGAAGCGTCCTGACGAAAAGTATGTCACCGAGCATGCCTACGACAATCCGAAGTTTGTGGAAGATATGGTACGTGATGTCGCAGCGCGACTTAATGCAGATGATCGCATTAAAGCCTACACCGTTGAATCGGAAAACTTTGAATCAATTCATAACCATTCAGCTTATGCCTTGATTACCCATGGTTTTGATTGATTCGTTAATCATTCATAGTAAAAAAAGCCCGGTATAGCCGGGCTTTTTTTGTCAGAATTTCCGGCGCAAATCCATTCTTTCGCCTTTGCGTTCCATATCAAAGGCATTCAGAAAGCTCATACCGAGTAACGCGCGTTGTGGTTCCGGACCATCAATCACTACTGCGGCGACATTATTCAATGAAATATCTCCAAGCTGTACGGTCTCCAATTGAAGACTGTAAGCCAGTTCTACTCCGGAAGCCGTTCTGACAGAAATCTGTTTGGCATCCAGATAATTCAAACCTAAACGCTTAGCCGTTTTACCATTCAGCGCGATAACGGAAGCACCGGTATCCACGACAAAATCTACTGTAAAACCATTGACCGAGCCGCTGGTAAGATACATACCATTCGTTGGCCAGATACTGACTACGGGCATTTCTGGTGGTGCGGAATACACCCCGCCGACACGATTATTCAGCTCAAAAACACCGCGTTTGCCAGCGACCTCCAGTATCGCCTGACTACTATTGGCGCTGATTAAAGTCACGCCTTCGGGCGTCTGTTGATCGACAGACAAAAAATGTTGCTGACCGTTGATTTCCACCACAGCATGATCACGGTACAGTCCGGTAACCATAATTTGTAAATCCATCGACCATGCGTTAAGTGGAATACACAGTATAATAAACACCAGAATCGTAAATTTACGCATCGTCCCTACTCAACATAAAGCCATTAATTACAAAATATCATGACTGATTATTCCTACCCAACCGTGACCGGTGTCATACTTGCTGGTGGCGCTGCCCGTCGCATGGGGGGTAATGACAAAGGCCTGATAGCATTTCTTGACCGGCCGCTGGTCTCACATGTCATTGATCATATTGCACCCCAGGTTGAGCAGCTGCTGATCAACGCCAATCGTAATATCGAGCGCTATCGACAGTTCGGCTATCCTGTGATTAGCGATACACTTTCCGATTTTCAGGGACCATTGGCTGGCATGCTGGCCGGTATGCAGGCAGCAAATTCCGATTATATTCTGACTGTCCCCTGTGACAGCCCGGCACCCAGTACAAAATTACGACAACGTATGCTGGAAAGCCTGCTTCGCAGCGGTAAAAAAATCGCCGTTGCAACCGATGGTAAGCGTATTCAACCAGTATTTGCATTATTAGACTGTGAACTGGCTGACGATTTACAAAATTATCTCGCCTCCGGCGAAAGAAAAATTGATCGCTGGTTTACCCAGCAACCGATGATTGAAGTAGATTTTTCGGATCAACCGGATAGTTTCAGGAATTTCAATCATCCTGAAGACATACAAACAGCCGGATTCGACTGCTCGGTGCCAATACTGGGGATAGCCGCATTTAGTGGCACTGGCAAAACGACTCTGCTGACACAATTGATTCCTAAACTAAGAACCGCTGGATTAAACGTCGCCGTCATCAAACATGCACATCATTTATTTGATATTGATCAGCCCGGTAAAGACAGTTATCGAATTAGGGAAGCCGGCGCTAATCAGGTCCTGGTGGCCTCCCGGCGGTTATTGGCACTTATGCAAACCAGCAATATTGAGCAATCAGAACCCCTGCTTGCTGACTGTTTAGCCCGGTTAGATATGCGGCAACTGGACTTGATTCTGGTGGAGGGCTTTAAAAACGAGGCTATACCAAAACTGGAATTACATCGCGCCAGCATTGGTAAGCCATTGATTTATATAGATGACCCCAATATCATAGCGATTGCAACGGATTCCGCTTTGCCTGACGAACCCTCTATACCCAAATTGAATTTAAATGACTTAGACGCCATTCTGCTCTTTATCCAGACCTTTATCCGGCAATATCATCATGACTGAATTTACCCCACAGCCAAGCTGCGCCACAACTGAACCGGTTACCACATTACGAGTTGAAGAAGCCAGACAGCGCATTTTGCAACAAATAACGCCCATCAGTTGCTGGCGTAAAGTCGCTTTACGTGACGCATTGGGACAAGTGTTACATAAAGATGTTATTTCTCCGCTATCTGTTCCGCCTCATGCCAATTCAGCAATGGATGGTTATGCATTACGAGGAAAAGATCTTCAAAACCTGCCCATCTCCCTAAAACTCATTGGCAGCGCGTTTGCCGGTCGTCCGTTTGATAAATCAGTTAATGCTGGTGAGTGTGTTCGAATCATGACCGGTGCGATGATGCCGGATGGTTGTGATACTGTCATCATGCAGGAACAGGCCGAAGTTCATGATGATTTGATAACACTGCACGGTGAACATCATGCCGGTGAAAATGTGCGCCTTGCAGGTGAAGATATTCAGGCTGGCGCTGTAGTGCTTCGTGCTGGCCATCGAATTATTCCGGCAGATTTAGGGCTGCTTGCATCGCTTGGATTGGCCGAAGTATCGGTACGCCGACGGATTCGGGTTGCGTTTTTTTCCACCGGTGATGAATTACGCTCTGTTGGCGAAGCATTATCTCCAGGCGATATTTATGACAGTAACCGTTACACGCTGTATGCCATGTTAAAACGCCTGGATGCAGAAATCATCGACATGGGTGTGGTTACCGACACACCCGATGCGATACGCACAGCGTTGGTAGAAGCAACCAGGGAAGCCGATGTCGTCATTACCTCTGGTGGTGTCTCAGTAGGTGAAGCCGATTACGTTAAGCAATTACTGGAAGAACTTGGTGAAGTGAATTTCTGGAAAATTGCGATGAAACCAGGCAGACCCCTCGCCTATGGCAAAATTACGGATACACATTTTTTTGGCTTACCCGGTAATCCTGTGTCCGTTATGGTGACCTTTTATCAGTTTGTACAACCGGCATTAAACAAACTGGCCGGAGCCATTAACCAGGCCCCACTGATATTACAGGCCATAGCAGCAGAAAAGATTCGTAAACGTCCCGGCCGTTTCGAGTTTCAGCGTGGATTTTTACGCAATAATAACGATAATCACTTAGAAGTGACGATGACCGGCGAACAAGGCTCCGGTATTCTGCACTCCATGAGCCACGCCAACTGTTTTATTTTACTGGATGAAGATTGTGACGGTATAGCTCCCGGTCAATCGGTCACTGTCCAACCTTTTGCAGGTCTGATCTAATGTCTGAAAATCAACTTAAACAACAACATGAATTCAATAAACTGCATAAGCGTCTGCGTCGTCAGGTAGGCCAGGCGATCGCTGATTACGATATGATTCAGGATGGCGATAAAGTCATGGTCTGTCTCTCAGGCGGCAAAGACAGCTATACGATGCTGGATATTCTGCTGAATTTACGCGATCACGCACCAATCAATTTTGAGTTGATTGCCGTCAACCTTGATCAAAAACAGCCCGGCTTCCCAGAGCATGTATTACCCGAATATCTCAGCAACCTCGGTGTGCCGTTTCATATCATTGAAAAGGATACCTACAGCATCGTTAAAGAAGTTGTCCCCGAGGGAAAAACCACCTGTGGTATATGTTCAAGACTTCGTCGGGGGGCTTTATACGGTTACGCTCGTAAACATGGCATTACTAAAATCGCTCTGGGTCATCATCGCGACGATATAATTGAAACACTGTTTTTGAATATGTTTTATGGTGGCAAGACCAAAGCCATGCCGCCCAAACTTCTGAGCGATGATAAAACCAATATCGTCATCCGGCCGCTGTGTTATGCCAAAGAGTCTGATATCACCCGCTACTCTGAAGCGAAGGGCTTCCCGATCATTCCGTGTAACTTATGTGGTTCACAGGAGAACCTGCAACGTCAGGTAATTAAGGAAATGCTGCAAAACTGGGAAAAACAACATCCCGGGCGTGTTGAAAACATTTTCCGAAGCATTCAGAATGTTGCCCCCTCCCAATTGGCTGATCAGCAACTGTTTGATTTTAAGGGGTTAGAACAATCACGTATTGATGCCACCGGAGACGAAGACCCAGCTTTTGATGAACAAATCTATCCAGCTTTAGCGCGTGTGTGACTTTTTGATATCTGCACAATTAAAGTTATACACCTTTGATTGTTTTGTTACAGTGCGCTTAAAATAAATTTCGCTAAGTCATTGAATGCACACAACACACACCTAAGCTATTGATTTTATTGCAAATCACAACATGGTTAATTTTTAACCATATCGCGTTCCTCTGTTAAAGAATAAGGACTTAGCGATTTTCACCTATATTAACCACAGACTTATCCACAGAAAATGTGAGTAACTTGCTAAGTTATTGATCAACACTTTTAAGTGCTTGAGTTACCGGATACTCCCTAGGGCTTGTCATGAAAGCGTGTTAAATAGTCGCAATTTAATTAAATGAAATTGCCTGGCAAAATTAATCGAAAGTTAACTTGCTGGCACAGATTTTGATTTTTCTTCCAATAAAACTGGCTGAGTTATTCACTTTTTCCTGAATTGTTACAGTACTCTTACAACAAACTTCGCTAAGTGATTGAATGTACAAAATGATTAGCTAACCAATTGAATTTAAATAGAATTTTAAGTTGGTTAAATTTTAATCATTTTGAAGAGGGCTGTTACAGATTAACGACTTAGCGATTTTCAACAATGTTAACCACAGACTTATCCACAGAAATTGTGAGTAACTCGCTAAGCCGTTGATTGTCAGTTTTAAGTGACTGAGTTACTTGGTTACCGGGGTAAAGTCTTCGGCAAATTCCAGCGCATTTCCATCCGGATCGCGACAGAAAAAAGCAGCTCTTCCAGACTTACTGCGGGAGAATTCCACACCGGCTTGTTCCAGACGTAATGCAAGTGCTTCCAGATCTTCTACCAGCAGGGCCACATGCCGGTCCCGGCCACCATGTTCAGGGCGACCATCAGTCGAATCGGGGTTGGGCAACACCATTAAATGCAATTGTTGCTTGTTATCCAAGTCCAGCCAGGCGCCATCATAAGCAAACTTTGGACGATTAGGATTCAACGGGATCTGCAAGACATCACAGTAAAACTTCAGTGATGTAGGTAAATCTGCCACCAGAAAACTGGCATGTGCAATAGACTTAATCATAAACAATTCCTGCAAATCAAAAAAAAAGACATGGGTCTAACGATTGGTTTTTTCAACCTGAGCAATTCCAAAAGCCGCCGCAAAAATTAATGCACCACCCAGCCACTCCTGCAAAGTCATCACTTCCATAGTTAACAAGGCTGAAGAAATCGCTGCCACAATTAATTCAAATAACATAATAACAGCCGCCAGATAAACCGGCATTCTGGCGAGGCCATAAAGTACTGCGATAGTCATCGCAATGATGATACCGCCTCCCACCAGAACGGCACTTAGCCATACCGATATATCTACAGCAGGAATAGACGCCTGTTGCAGCAGTAAAACCAATATTGAAACAGCGACCACGCCCCACAGGACAATGGTGGTTTTTAACACCATCGGAACAGCTGCAAGTTTTCGACTCAGCACATTGTTTATCGCAAAACAAATACTGGCAAACAAAGCCAGCCAATCGGCCAGACCATGAGGCCAGGGAAATCCCACATCGGGACGCCACAACATCAGAACCGTGCCCCCCATCGCCAGAACAAACATAATGATGGCCGAGATAGACAGTTTTTCTCCCAGCCACCAGCGTCCTAATATGACCGACCATAATGGTGATAAATAAAATAGCAACATGACTCGCATCACCTGCCCCTCATTCAAGGCCACCAAAAATGCAAGATTTGTCATTCCGGCCGCCAGTGCCAGCCAAAGTAGATCCGCAGGAATCT
>NZ_DCSO01000035.1:19527-20425 GCF_002325665.1 Methylophaga sp. UBA1464 | reverse complement strand
ACATCCGCAGGAATCTGTTTCCAGTGATAACGTTGCCTGATAAATATCGGCAGACTGGCCAGCCCGGCAGTCAAATACATAATCAAAGTCACCCATATCACTGACATACCGGCCTGCTCAAACAACCGCATCGGATACCAGATGATGCCCCACATAGTGGCAGCAAATAACAGACTGAGAATCGCGAACTTGAATTCGATAGGTTTTATAACGTTCATCTGGATGCTTATAACACGAGAGGCGGTTGAAGCGTTATAATGCCCAGATTTTCTTATCCGGCGATATGTATTAATGAATCCAGATCTGGCCCTATTACATCCTTATCCTTTTGAGAAACTAGCCGAGCTCCAGCAGGGTTGCCAGCCACCGAATAACCTGGCACATATCTCATTATCGATTGGCGAACCCAAACACCCTACTCCCGGCTTTATTACCGAAGCAGTAATCAGTCATTTGCATGGGTTGTCTGTCTATCCAACGACTATTGGTAGTATCGAGTTACGGCATACCATCGCCAACTGGCTGGATCAACGGTTTCAACTGGCCGGTCACATTGACCCGTTATCACAGATTCTGCCGGTGAATGGTACGCGTGAAGCATTGTTTGCATTCGCCCAGGCGATTATTGACCGACGTCATGATCCACTGATTGTGATGCCAAATCCGTTTTATCAGATATACGAAGGTGCTGCATTTCTGGCCGGTGCCGAGCCTTACCTGCTTAACTGCACGGAAGAAAACGGTTTTGTACCGGATTTTGATGCTGTCCCGGCCAGTGTGTGGTCTCGTTGCCAGTTGTTATATCTTTGCAGTCCGGGCAACCCAACGGGTGCGATTGTGGATGCTGAAACCCTGACCAAACTGATTCAACTGGCACATGAATATGATTTTGTGATTG
>NZ_DCSO01000035.1:19029-19396 GCF_002325665.1 Methylophaga sp. UBA1464 | reverse complement strand
GATTCCGAAATCTATTTTGATGAAGCTTTGCCACCAGTTGGTCTGCTGCAGGCAGCTGTTGCCGCAGGTTATACAGATTTAAGCCGTTGTGTGGTATTTCACAGTCTTTCCAAGCGCTCCAACGCACCTGGGCTGCGCAGCGGATTTGTTGCGGGTGATGCCACAATAATGAAATCTTTCCTGCGCTACCGCACCTATCATGGTTGTGCCATGCCTCCTTCAACCCAGTCAGCCTCTATTGCCGCCTGGTCAGATGAAGCTCATGTTGTACATAATCGTCATTTGTACAGAGAAAAATTCACTGCCGTGCTCGATATTCTGTCACCGGTAATGAATGTGACTCAGCCTGAAGCAAGTTTTTATCTGT
>NZ_DCSO01000035.1:14185-18948 GCF_002325665.1 Methylophaga sp. UBA1464 | reverse complement strand
CTGTGGGCAGAAACACCAATTGCCGATACCGATTTTGCCCGTGGCTTGTTTGATCAATATAACGTCACCGTGTTACCGGGGCGTTTTCTGGCCAGAGATACCAAACAGGGTAATCCCGGCGTAAATCGAATCCGTATGGCATTGGTTGCACCACAAGATGAGTGCGTCGAAGCCGCAATGCGAATCCGTGATTATATTGAAACCCTATCTTAAAATAACCTGGAGAAACCGATGAGCGATATCCAACAGATTATCGAAACGGCATTTGAGCGCCGTGCAGAAATCACCCCAGCCAATGCCGATGCGGAAGTGCGTAATGCCGTCAACGAAGTTCTGGGAATGCTCGACAGTGGTAAAGCCCGTGTCGCTGAAAAACAAAATGGCGATTGGGTCGTCAATCAATGGCTGAAAAAAGCGGTTCTGTTATCGTTTCGTTTAAATGATAACCGTCCAATGTCGGGTGGTGAAACACAATACTTTGATAAGGTTGAACCAAAATTTGCCAACTTCACCGAAGCTGATTTCAATACTGCTGGTGTCCGTGTGGTGCCGCCTGCTGCGGCACGTCGTGGTTCCTACATTGCACCAGGCGTTGTATTGATGCCCTCTTACGTTAATATCGGTGCCTATGTTGATTCCGGCACCATGGTGGATACCTGGGCAACTGTTGGTAGTTGTGCACAAATTGGTAAAAACGTGCATTTATCAGGCGGAGTAGGTATTGGTGGTGTGCTTGAACCATTACAGGCCGGCCCGACTATCATTGAAGATAACTGTTTTATCGGTGCCCGCTCTGAAGTCGTTGAAGGCGTTATTGTGGAAGAAGGCTCCGTCATTTCGATGGGCGTTTATATTGGACAAAGCACCAAAATCTTTAACCGCATGACGGGGGAAATCAGTTACGGTCGCATTCCTGCTGGCTCAGTTGTGGTTTCAGGTAACCTGCCTTCTAAGGATGGCAGTTACAGCCTGTATTGCGCCGTGATTGTAAAACAAGTTGATGAAAAAACCCGAGGTAAAGTCGGTATCAACGAATTACTGCGTGATATCTAAATAAAAAGTAAAAGACGATAACGACGATTAAATCTTCGTTATCGTCTTTTTCACTGATATTCTCAGTGCAATCACTCATGCAATGACAGTTGATATACTGTATCATTTTCGCTTATTTCCGACTTCACTAACTCATGAATAGAACGGCATATTGATGAAACTGTTTGGCATCAAAAATTGTGACACAGTCAAAAAAGCCCGCCGCTGGCTGGATGAACATCAGGTGTCTTACCAATTCCATGATTTTCGCAAAGATGGCCTTAATGAGACCACCATCAAACAATGGCTAGAGAAAATTAGTTGGAAAGAACTTATCAACAAACGTGGTACCACTTGGCGTCAGCTGGACGACCCACGAAAAGAACAGCTTGATCAACAAGGCGCCATCGAATTAATGCTCGCTCATCCCACACTTATCAAGCGCCCCGTCATTGAAGATGCATCCGGCGTATCAATAGGTTTCAATGAATCTGATTTTCAGGCCCGCTATGCAAAATAATCTCTCTGAAACTGTCCAGCTTACGATTGATTTGATTCAGCGTGACAGTGTTACGCCAGCCGATAAAGGCTGTCAGATCATGCTGGCCGAGCGGTTGGCTGATAGTGGCTTTGATGCCGAATACCTGCGATTTGGTGAAGTCGATAACCTGTGGTGCCGCCGGGGCCATAATGGACCGTTATTTGTATTTGCCGGGCATACGGATGTCGTGCCTACCGGTCCAGTCGATAAGTGGACCCATGAACCGTTTGCCGCCAGAATCGACAATGGTATTTTATATGGTCGTGGCGCAGCTGATATGAAAGGCAGTATTGCCGCCATGGTGACGGCCTGTGAACGTTTTGTGGCAAAACATCCTCAACATGCGGGAAGCATTGCTTTTTTGCTGACCAGTGATGAAGAAGGTCCTGCTACTGATGGTACCGTTAAAGTCATTGAGACATTGCAGGCTCGTCAGGATCATATTGACTGGTGTGTAGTCGGTGAACCGACCAGTACCGACAAAGTGGCCGATGTAGTCAAAAATGGCCGCCGTGGTTCGTTAAATGGCTATCTGACGGTCAAAGGCAAACAGGGCCATATTGCCTATCCGCATCTGGCGGATAATCCGGTACATAATCTTGCCCCTGCTTTGGCTGAACTCTGTGCAGTGCAATGGGATCAGGGTAACGAAGATTTCCCACCCACCAGCTTTCAGGTATCCAATTTAAACAGTGGTACAGGCGCAACCAATATTATTCCGGGTACGGCGGAAATGGTTTTCAACTTCCGTTACTCTACTGAAGTCACCCATGGGGAACTTCAACAACAGGTCGAAGCCATTTTGGACAAGCATGGTGTTTCATATCAGTTAGACTGGGTATTGTCAGGTAAACCTTTTCGTACAGCCGGTGGTAAATTACTTGAAGCCGTGCAAATTGCTGTTCAGCAGGTAACGGGCTATACAACGACTTTGTCTACTTCAGGCGGCACTTCCGATGGGCGGTTTATTGCTCCAACCGGGGCCCAGGTAATCGAATTAGGCCCGTTAAACGCCACTATTCACCAGATTGATGAACATGTCACCATTGCCGATCTGGATACTTTGTCAGTCATTTATCAACAATTACTGACTGAACTGCTGGTGAACTAACCAACATGCAACTTCGGCACACCCAACATCTGTTATGGCTTTTTGCAGCGGTATTATTGCTGATGCAGTCCATGGCTGTCTGGCATGATGCCGAGCATGCTTTTCATGATCATATTGCCTTATGTGACCAGTTAAATGTTGTCAGTCATACTCCATCAACAGATTCCTACCCGCAGCTCATAGTCGGCATCTGGCAACAACATTTTCAGCTTGATACGGCTGTTACAGCTCCTGCTCATTTTGAAAACAGCTATCTCTCATTCGCGATTCGTGCGCCCCCCGTTTTTTCATAGCATTTGATTTTTTTTAACGCCTTTTCCTGTTTGGAGAATGGCTGCTGATATCTGCTATGAGGATTATTCGTGATGAATAAAAAACCACTTGTGGTGTTGCTTGCTGCGGCACTGTCCCCTATGGCTTCTGTAGCGTTTGCTGCTGAAGATGCTGTTGATATTCCCCGTCTGGTGGTCACGTCCGACCCATTAGGCAACCGTACTTCTGATGAATTAATCCAACCGGTTACTGTTATTGCGGGTGATGAACTCAATCAAAAACGTGCCAGCACACTGGGCGAAACGCTGGATGGCCTGCCAGGTGTACATAATGCCGACTTTGGACAAGGCGTTGGTCGCCCTGTAGTTCGTGGTTTACAGGGTTCCCGGGTACAGGTTCTGGAAGATGGCTTAAGTACCTCTGATATATCAGGTGAAGGTGCTGATCACGCAATCGGACTGGATACCGGACGCGCCGATCAAATTGAAGTATTTCGTGGTCCGGCGACCCTGCTTTATGGCAGTGGTGCTGCCGGTGGTGTTATCAATGTTCGCAGTAATCGCTTTAACCCGGAGTTTGGCGATTCACCAAGGGTTGATGGTCAAATGTCATATGGTTTGAATGGCCATGACCGCCAGGGTCGTCTTGGTTTGGAACTGCCGATGGGTGACAGTTTTGTTTTACGTACCGATTATGGGGTGCGTCGCAGCAGTGATTTTGATATTGATGGCTATCAGGAAAAAGGCCAACGAGTTGGTCGTAAAGACAAATTGCAGAATAGCGAAGTGGAAAATGATGTATTTTCCATCACCGGTTTATTCAAAGGTGATTGGGGCTTTGCCGGTTTAGGCTACAGCACCTGGGAAACGCAATACGGCATTCCAGAAGTGTTTTTGGGTGAAGGCGAAGAAGAGCAGGAAAGGATTCGTGCGAAAAATGATCGTTTTGATTTTCGCAGTGAATTCAATGATCCGTTGCCAGGCTTTCAGACTGCTCGTCTGAAAATGGCCTATACCAGCTATCGTCAACAGGAAATTGGTTCAGAATTTGATGATGGGACATTCGTTGAAAGCGAAGTTGAAACCCGCTTCAACAACAACGAAACTGAAATGCGTCTGGAAATGGTGCATAACCCGATTGGTGATTGGGAGGGTGTTATCGGTCTGCAATTTAATGATCGCGACTTTGAAGCCGAGGGTGAAGGTCATAGTCACGGTGATGGTGACGATGAACATGGCGGTGGCTTTTATATCCGTGGCAATGACACCCGCACCGTCGGTTTGTTTATTCTGGAAGAACGTCCCACACATTTTGGTCGCTTTGAAATTGCCGCCCGAGTTGATCACGTCCGTTCCAGCTCAGATAATCTGGATGAAGCACGCGATATTGACTTACCCAGTGGTGACGAGCTGGAGCAAGCTGCCAGCCTGAGCAGCCGCAGCTTCACACCGTTCAGTTTATCGGCCGGAACCATTATTGATGTCGATCCAGCACATCATTTAAGAATGTCGGTGACCCGTTCACAACGCGCGCCTTCTGCGGAACAACTGTATGCATTTGGCCGGCATGCTGCAGCAGGTACGGTGGAAATCGGTGACCCTAACCTTGGTAAGGAAACCTACACCAACTTTGAAGTCGGCTTTGATCGGCATATCGGCGCCTTCCGTTACGATCTGACCACCTTCTACAATTATGTAGATGATTTTATCTATTTAGCGTCGCAGGATGATGGTACCGGTCAGGCTATTGAGATTGAAGGCGATACACTGGTTGTCAATGAACAGCGAAATGCCAAATTCTATGGTT
>NZ_DCSO01000035.1:9848-14137 GCF_002325665.1 Methylophaga sp. UBA1464 | reverse complement strand
CTATGGTGTGGAATTTGGTGCCATTACCGATCTGGTTGATGGTCCGATTCCGCTAAGCATGCGATTATCAGCTGATCATGTGCGCGGCAAACTCAGTGGTGGTGAAGATATACCTCGTATGAGCCCGACACGGGTTGGCATCGGTTTTGATACTTCCTATGCGGATTGGGATTTCAGTCTCGACTATCGCCGAGTCTTTAAACAAACCAAAACCGCTGTCACTGAAAACAATACCAGTGGCTATAACCTGGTCTCGTTTGATGCCAACTGGTCACCGGCCAGTCTGAAAGGTGCTGAAATCTTTATTCAGGGTCGTAACTTGCTTAATGAAGATGGTCGCAGACATACCAGCTTCTTTAAGGATGAATCCCCAATCCTTGGCAGAACCATTTATACCGGAATCCGCTTCGACTTTGGCGGCTAAGGTTAATAGTGTTTTTCCACCCAGAGGCCCGGCGTTGCCGGGCCTTTTTTATGGAGCAAATTCAGGGATTCTGCTAAATTGGCGTTTTGTATGGAAAACAACTAATGGCGTTAATTGAAACCGGCGACGATATCAGTAGCATTAAACTGATTTATATATTCAATCTGGTAGGCTCACTGATTTACCCGATTTTGCTTATTGGTGCTTATGTTGCCTATGAAAAAAAACCGGCAGCAGCCGAATGGCTGCAATCACATTATCAGTTTCAATTAAATGGTTTTTTTATCACATTACTTTGGCTGGTGACTTCCTGGGGACTGCTGTGGACAGGAAATTTATATGGGCTGGCCGTAATGGTGGTATGGATAGTATGGAATATCAGCCGCAGTGTGAAAGGCTGGAAAACATTAAAGGCACAAAAAGCTATTCCCAACCCCAGAAGCTGGTTCTTTGGCTGAGCAGATTGTTAACTGCGATAAATAGCTAACGGACCGGTTGCCTGTTGCGTGGGCATGATTTCCATAGTGGTCACATTCATATGTGCCGGCGTATTCACCAACCACCAGATAGTATCGGCAATATCCTGAGCGGTAAGTGCAACGGTTTTTTCATAAACCTTGTCAGCGCGTTGCTCATTATCTTTAAATCGTACCAGGGAAAATTCTGTTTCTGCATTGCCCGGCTCGATATTAGTGACACGGATTTGTGTACCCAGTAAATCCGCTCGCAAAGCCAGTGAAAACTGTCTGACGAAGGCTTTGCTGGCGCAATAGACATTGCCGCCCGGATATGGCCAGTTTCCGGCAACAGAACCAATATTGATAACATACCCGCTGTTTCTTGTTTTCATGCCCGGCAGAACCAGCCTGGTACAACGCATCAACCCTTTTATATTGGTATCCACCATGCGTTCCCAATCTTCCGGATCAGCGACATAGGCAGGCTCCAGTCCCAATGCCAGACCGGCGTTATTAACCAGAACATCAATCTGCTGAAACTCCTTTGGTAGTTCAAAAAAAGCCTGTTCTGTAGCCTGTCGGTCACTGATATCAAAACAACTGATACAGGTTTGCGTTTCTCCGCCTAACTCCGCCTGCAGACTTTGCAAACGCTCCAGACGACGTCCGGTAATAATCAAACGCCATCCTGCTTTGGCAAACAACCTGGCACAGGCTTCACCGAATCCTGCAGTGGCACCGGTGATCATGATGATTGGGGAAGAATTCATTTTTTACCTTAGAGTTTTTTGAACCACAGAGACACAGAGGGCACAGAGATTTTTTAAACGATGTAACTGTAAACAAACCCGAGTAATTTTAGGGCTTTCTAAATTCTAAAAATAATCCGCAGATTACGCAGATATTTTATCAAGTGTATTAACTCGGGTGTGTCGGGTTACGCTGCGCTAACCCAACCTACATTGTTTTATACTTTAGCTTCATTGAAGCTATTCATAAAAAATTTAATCTGCGTAATCTGTGTAATCTGCGGATATATTAATTAAAAAATCTTTGTGTCCTCTGTGTCTCTGTGGTTAATACAAATTAATAAACTTAGTTGTGATAAATCTTGTTAGCCGCGGATACCGCAACGCCTGAATTAATATTTGCGCCCATATCCGTCAACACCGCATCCAGAGCACCCAGACATAACAGCACATTTTTCTGATTGGCCGCATACCCCATCAGACCAATACGCCATATTTTCCCGGCCATTACGCCTAAACCGGCACCGATTTCCAGACTGTAATCTTTTAACAGACGGCTACGGACAGCAGCATCATCAATACCTTGCGGAATCGTGACCGAATTTAATTGAGGCAAACGGTGAGCTTCATCAACGACAAATTTCAGACCCATCGCTTCAATGCCGGCCTTTAACGCATTGTGATGCAGGCGGTGTCGATTCCAGGCATTTTCCAATCCTTCTTCTCTTAATAACACCAAGGCTTCATGCAAAGCATATAAGGCATTAATTGGTGCGGTATGGTGATAGGCACGTTTAGCCCCCTCCCCCCAATACCCCATCACCAGATTCAAATCCAAAAACCACGACTGCACTTTGGTCTTGCGATTGCGCACAACACCAGCGGCCTTTTCACTGAAACTGACGGGTGATAATCCGGGTGTGCAGGATAAACACTTCTGACTACCGGAATAAATGGCATCAATGCCCCATTCGTCCATCAGAATCGGCGTCCCGCCCAGCGAGGTGACAGTATCCATAATTGTCAGGCAATCATACTGTTGTGCCAGTTGGGCGATAGCTTTGGCATCGGATTGGGCACCGGTAGACGTTTCGGCATGCACAAAGGCGACTAATTTAGCTTCCGGGTGTGCTTTTAAAACCGCTTCCAGTTTATTGATATCTACTGGCTTACCCCACTCGTCTTCCACCATAATGGCAGTCGCGCCACAACGTTCAACGTTTTCTTTCATTCGCCCGCCAAATACGCCGTTTTGACAGATGATCGCGGTATCGCCCGGTTCAAGCAGATTCACAAAACAGGTTTCCATACCAGCAGAACCTGGGGCAGAAACCGGCATTGTTAATGCGTTTTCGGTTTGAAAAGCATATTGCAGCAAGGTTTTCATTTCATCCATCATGCCGATAAATGCCGGATCCAGATGACCAATAGTGGGTCGTGACATGGCTTCGAGAATGCGTGGATTTACATCTGAAGGGCCCGGCCCCATTAATGTGCGCTGCGGTGGATGAAAGCTGCCAATAGAAGTCGATGCTTTTGTCATGTTCTCTCTCTTAATCTGTTTATGTAATCCAGGTTTGAGTTATCAAGCGCCTTCTGCAAAAACAATAGTACGACGCCCGCTGACAATAATACGATGTTCAATATGAGCTTTAACGGCTCGCGCCAGCACCAAACGTTCAATATCTTTTCCAATCATCACTAAATCTTCAGGGCTGTTATCGTGGCGTACCCGTTCAACATCCTGTTCGATGATAGGTCCTTCATCAAGTTCCGCCGTTGCGTAATGTGCTGTGGCACCAATCAGTTTGACCCCACGCTCATAGGCCTGATGATATGGCTTGGCTCCCTGAAAAGCTGGTAAAAAGCCATGATGAATATTAATTACCTTGCCGGCAAACTCTTTGACAAACGGTTCTGACAAAATTTGCATGTAACGCGCCATGACGACCAACTCAATCTTGTATTCGGCTAACAACGCTTTGATCCGGGATTCCTGCTGTTGCTTGGTCTCTTTGGTGATGGGGAGATGATAAAACGGCTTATTGAACTGACGCGCCATCTGTTCCAGATCAGGATGATTACCGATGATAACCGGTATGTCACATTTCAATTCACCTTCCAGCTCTCGCAACAACAGATCATAAGGACAATGGGAAGCCCGGGTCACCAGCAAAGCAACACGATAAGGCATATCGGTGTAATGCACTGACCAGGTCAAATGCATGGTTTCTGCCAATAAACCAAATTGTTTTTGCAGGGTTTCACGAGGTATCTGGCCTTCATCTTCCACCTTAATGCGCATGAAGTAACGGCCGTGATCGGTATCAGTGTATTGCTGACAATGCAGAATATTGTAACCACGCTCTGCGAAAAAACCGGTGATGCCGGCCAGTAAACCTTTTTGATCGGCACATTGAATCAGCAAAACGATGGCTTTCATGGAAGAACAACCTCTGCGGGCATAAAATCAAAGCGCAAATGCTAGCACTTTGCAGCAGGTTTATGAATATTCATTGTATTTGTCAGCCCGGCCTTTGACTTTATCCACCGGGTACTTATTCGCGTTTTTAAGCATTTTCCGTTGTATGGCTTGCTCAAGATTAATATTCAAATCATGACATAGATAACTTAAATACACTGCAACATCGGCAATTT